>NZ_JBSFPT010000042.1:0-19097 GCF_053588335.1 Microbacterium sp. NPDC003461
GCCGCCTCGCCGGCGCGGAAGCGCCGGCGCGAGCACGCGAGCGGCACCCGCGCAGCGGGGGCCCGAGCGCGCGCAGACGCTTCTAAAAAAGAAAGAACCCGCCCCACACCTGGGACGGGTTCTCCGGAAGACGATTGAACGCTGGTGCGCGTGCCTTATCGACGCAGTCCGAGACGCTCGATCAGCGAGCGGTAGCGCTCGATGTCGATGTCCTGGAGGTAGCCGAGCAGTCGACGGCGCTGACCGACGAGCAGGAACAGCCCACGACGCGAGTGGTGGTCGTGCTTGTGCTCCTTGAGGTGCTCCGTGAGGTCCTTGATGCGCTGCGACAGCATCGCGACCTGCACCTCGGGGGAACCGGTGTCACCGGGGTGCGTCGCGTACTCTTCGATGATCGCCTTCTTGACGTCTGCATTCAGTGCCATAGAACCGATCCCCTCTCTCCTCGTTGCGCGGCGCCCGACGCCTGATGCGCGAGCTCTCTTTCTCCGCGGCCGATCAAACGGCAACCAAGCGAGTCTACCAGCCGCCGCGGCCGTCGCGCACCGCGACGTGGGCGGCCACCCGCAGACGCGGAAGGGGCGGGCACCTTCCGGCACCCGCCCCTCCCCCGAGCCGCTTACGCCTGGAGGGCGCCCTGCAGGTCGAGCGTGATCGTGACGTCCTTGCCGACCAGCACGCCGCCGGTCTCGAGCGCGGCGTTCCAGGTGAGGCCGAACTCCTCGCGGTCGATCGTGGCCGTGCCCGTGGCGCCGGCCTTGTAATTGCCCCACGGGTCGACGCCGAAGCCGCCGAACTCCACGGTGAACGTGACGGGCTTGGTGACGCCCTTGATCGTCAGGTCGCCGTCGACGAGGAAGTCGCCGCCCTCGTGGCGCACGCCGGTCGAGACGAACTCGATCGTGGGGTGGTTCTCGGCGTCGAAGAAGTCGGCCGAGCGGAGGTGCTGGTCGCGACCCTCGTCCTTCGTGTTGATCGAGGCGACGTCGGCCTTCGCCGTGACGCTCGCCTCGAGCGGGTTCTCGGGGGCGACGATGGTGCCCTCGATCACGTGGAAGGCACCCTTGACCTTCGAGATCATCATGTGACGGACGGTGAAGCCCACCTCGCTGTGCGCGGGGTCGATCGCGTAGGTGCCGGGACGGTAGCCGGGGATCTCGATGGTCATGTCTCTCCTCGTAGAAGTCGTGCCGGTGACGGCGGTGTACGCATGACAATACCTATGCGCCCGCATATATTCCCGAGCGGCGGATGAATATCTGGGAAACAGCGACGCTCCCCGTGCGACGAATCGCGCGGGACGCCTCGGGTGGATCGACGACTCAGGCCACGTCGATGAGGTCGATGACGAAGATCAGCGTCTTGCCGCTGAGGAAGTGGCCGGCGCCGGCGGGGCCGTACGCGAGGTGCGGCGGGACGACCAGCTCGCGGCGTCCGCCGACCTTCATGCCGGGGATGCCGTCCTGCCAGCCCTGGATGAGGCCGCGCAGCGGGAACTGGATGCTCTCGCCCCGGTTCCACGAGGAGTCGAACTCCTCGCCGGTCTCGTACTCGACGCCCGCGTAGTGGACGGTGACGGTGTCGCCGGGCTTCGCCTCGGCGCCGTCGCCCACGCTGAGGTCGCGGATGACGAGCTCGGAGGGCGCGGGGCCCTCGGGTGCGTCGAACTCGGGCTTGGTGCGGTCTGCGCTCATGCGTCCATACAAACACGGAGGGTCCGGATGAACACGCGGTTCTCCCGACAGCGAAACCGGCGGTTCGTCGTGGTCGCGACAGCATTCAGCGCCCGGGCCGCGACGATGTCTGCGAGTCGACCGGGCGCTGAATGTGATCTGCACCCAGGATGCGCCCGCGCACCGGGGCGTGTCAAGACCCCGCGCGCTCAGGACGCGAGCATCGCCCGCCGCGTGGCGGCGGCGCGGTGCAGCAGGAGGTGCTCGTCCTCGATGGCGCCGGGGTCGCGGCCGGTGAGCGCGCGCTGACGCGCCATCGCGAGGGCCGTCGCGTCGCGGATGAAGGAGTTCATGAGGGCCACGGCCCGCGCGCTGCGCGTCATCGCCCAGCGCCTGCCGGCGCGCCGGCCCGCCGCCGTCGCGAGCATGTCGACCTCCTGCCAGGTGAACCATCCGGCGCCGGCGTACTCGCCCAGCCGCTCGCGCGTCAGCCGCATCTCCTCCCTGCGCAGCCGCACGATGCACCCGATGAACAGCAGGAAGATCGGCACCTCCACGAGCGCGTAGAGCGTGTAGAACGAGTTCGGAAGGAAGATGTCGAGCACCGCGGAGGCGTTCCAGAGCATGTGCAGCGCGACGCCGAGGCCGTAGCCGAGCAGGGCGAACAGCGGCACGCTGCGCCCGCCGCGCCGGGCCAGCCCGATCATGAGGCCGATCGCGCCCGTGAACATCGCGTGCGCGAAGGGCGAGAGCACGCCGCGCATGAAGAAGTTGTGCGCGACGCCCTCGAAGCCGCCCGTGTAGAGCGCGATCACGAAGTACTGGATGTTCTCGGTGAAGGCGAACCCGGCGCCGATGAGCATGCCGTAGACGATCCCGTCCACCGGCCCGTCGAAGGCGTTGCGCGCCATCCACAGCACGAGGAGGATGCCGAGCAGCTTCCAGCCCTCCTCGAGCAGGGGCGCGCGCAGGATGATCGAGAGGATCTCCGCGAGGAACGGATCCATGCCCCACGCGCCGGCGATCGCATCGAGCACGGGGATCGTGAGCAGCGTCAGGGCGATTGCGGCGATCGCGCCCCACGCGAGCGCGAAGATGATGAGCGAGCGCGGCTCGGGCTCCCAGCGATCGATCACCAGCGTGACGGTGAGGATGACCCCGGCGAACGGGACGAGGGCGACGACGCTCGTGATCGCCACGCCGAGCACGCCCAGGGAGGCGACGAAGTAGCCGGCGACCGCGACGGCGAGCACGGCGAGCAGGATCCAGATCCACAGCCACGGCGCCCTGCCCTTGGTGGGCACGGGCGGCAGCTGCAGGTGCGCCTCCTGCGGCGCGGCCGGCGGGATCGTCGCCGGGAGCGCATGCGGGGGCTGCGCCAGGGGCGACGGCCATGCGTGCATGGGCGCCTGCAGCGGCGTCCCGGTGTCTCCGCCCGCGTATGTCATGCGTCTCACTCTATGGGCGGCGCGGGCGCGCCCGCAGGGGCACTTCTCCCCACCCGGCGGGCGCCGACACCGCGCATTCACCCGCGCGCCACGGCCCCGGGGATGCCCCTCCTAGAATGGAGCGATGCGCTTTTCCCACCTCGTGCTGCCCGGCGCCTCCGCGCCCACCCTCGTCGTCAAGGAGGGTGACGAGGCGGTCCCGGTCGCCACGCTCGTGGACGATGCGCCGCGCTCGCTGGACGAGCTCGTCGCGGCCGGCCCCGACGCGCTGACGGGCATCCGCGAGGCGCTCGCGGCGGGGCGCGGCCAGCGCGTCGCGTTCGCCGACGCCGGATACGCCCCCGCGCTGCTGCGCCCGCCGGCGATCATGGCGGTCGGCCTCAACTACGCCGCCCACTCGGGCGAGCTGAACCTCAAGACCGATGCCACGCCGACGGTGTTCACGCTGTGGCCGAACTCGCTCGCCGGGCACGACGGCACCACGACGTGGTCGCGCGGCCTCACGGGCGCGGTCGACTACGAGGCGGAGCTCGGCGTCATCATCGGCCGCCCCGCCAGGGATGTGAGCGAGGACGAGGCCCTGGACTTCGTGTTCGGCTACACGGTGGTCAACGACATCTCGGCGCGCGACATCCAGTACTCCGAGGCGCAGTGGAGCCGCTGCAAGTCGCTCGACGGCTTCACGCCCGTGGGCCCCGACGTGGTGACGGCCGACGAGATCGCCGATCCGCAGGACCTGCACATCTGGACCCGGATCAGCGACGAGCTGCTGCAGGACGGATCGACGGGGCAGATGGTCCGGTCGGTCGCCACGCTCATCGCGCACCTCTCGCAGGGCATCACGCTGCTGCCCGGCACGCTCATCTCGACGGGCAGCCCGGGCGGATCCGGCTTCTCGCGCACACCCCAGGTGCTGCTGCAGGACGGCACGACGGTCACGGTCGGCGTCGACGGCATCGGCGAGCTGACCACCCACTGCCGCATCGTCGACTGATCCCCTCGCCCTCCCGCCGAACCCGCGCTCGCTCGCCGAACCCGCGCTCCATCCGGCGCGGGTTCGCGGATCGAGGGCGGGTTCGCGGGCAGCGGGGATCTACCGGTTAGGGCAGGTCCTCCGGGGAGATGACGGGGATCGCGCTCGTGATGGGCTCGATGCCCGACAGCCGCTCGGGGCGCAGCTGCTTGCTGACCTCCTCGCGGGTCATGAGCCCGGCCTCCACGACGAGGTCGGCCACATTGCGGCCCGTGAGCAGCGCCGTCTTGGCGAGGGCCGCGGCGGCGGAGTAGCCGATGAACGGCGTGAGCGCCGTGATGACGCCCACCGACGATCCGACCATCGCCCCGAGCCGGCCGCGGTTGGCGGTGATGCCGTCGACGCAGTGGATGCGGAGCATGCGCATGGCCTGGCGCATCCACGTGATGGACTGCAGGATCGAGTGCGCGATGACGGGCTCGAAGGCGTTCAGCTGCAGCTGCCCCGCCTCGGCGGCCATCGTCACGGTGATGTCGGCGCCGACGACCGAGAACGCCACCTGGTTCACGACCTCGGGGATGACCGGGTTGACCTTGCCCGGCATGATGCTGGAGCCGGCCTGCTTGGCCGGCAGGTTGATCTCGCCGAGGCCCGCCTGCGGGCCGGAGGAGAGCAGCCGCAGGTCGTTGCAGATCTTCGACAGCTTCATGGCGTTGCGCTTGAGCGAGGACGAGAACGACATGAACGCGCCCATGTCGCTCGTCGCCTCGACCAGGTCGGTCGCCGTCGTGAGCGGGAGTCCGCTGATCTCGGCGAGGTGACGCCGCACGGCCTCGGCGTAGCCCGCCTGTGCCGTCACGCCCGTGCCGATGGCCGTCGCGCCCATGCTGATCTCGGTGAGCAGGGCGGCGTTCTCGCGCAGCCGCTGCAGGTCCTCGCCCATCGTCGTCGCGAAGCCATGGAACTCCTGCCCGAGCGTCATCGGCACGGCGTCCTGCAGCTGCGTGCGCCCCACCTTGAGCACGTCGCGGAACTCCACCGACTTGGCCAGGAACGACCGGCGCAGCAGGTCGAGCTCCTCGAGGAGGGCGACGTGCACGAACGAGACGGCGAGCTTGATGGCCGTGGGGTACACGTCGTTCGTGGACTGGCTGCGGTTGGTGTGGTCGTTCGGCGAGAGCCAGGCGTAGTCGCCCTTCTCGCGCCCCGCCAGCTCGAGGGCGATGTTCGTGATGACCTCGTTGGCGTTCATGTTCGTCGAGGTGCCCGCCCCGCCCTGGATCACCCCCACGCGGAACTGATCGTGGAACTCGCCGTCGATCACGCGCTGCGCGGCGCGGTCGATGAGATCGGCGCGCTCGGCGTCGAGCACCCCGATGTCGCGGTTCGCCCGCGCGGCCGCCTGCTTCACCATCGCGAGTGCGACGATCAGCTCCGGATACACCGAGATGGGGCGGCGCGAGATGTCGAAGTTGTCCATCGCGCGGGCGGTATGGATGCCCCAGTAGGCCTCGGCGGGCACCTCGAGGGAGCCCAGGGAATCGGTTTCGGTGCGCGTCTGTGCTGCCACACGGCGAGCCTATCCGCGCCGCCCGGGAACTCCGTGAGCACCGGCGCGGCGGCGGGCGATCAGCCCCGCGGCGGCTTGCGCGAGAAGCGCTCGAGGCGCTCCTGCGGGCTGAGCGCGGCCATGCGCTCGTACCACTCGGGCGTGAAGTAGTCGCCGGACTCGGCCGCCGCCACCGGCACGACCGTGTGGGTCACGACCTCGTCGTACACGTGCACGAGATGGAACGACTGCCCGGCGTCCATGCCGTTCACGCGCCGGCCGGCGCGGGCGACGTCCATCGTGTAGCACGTGGCCGCCGCGACGCTCACGGGAACGCCCACGAACGTGCCGCTCATGGAGTAGTGCAGGTGCCCGGCCAGGATGCCCCGCACATCCGTGCCGCGGATGACGTCGGCGAGGGCGTCCTGCTCGCGCAGCTCGAGGATGTCGAACAGCGGCACGTGGCTGGGCAGCGGCGGGTGGTGGAGGGCGAGGATCGTCCCGAGCGGCGCCGGCGTCGCGAGCTCGTCGCGCAGCCACTCGAGCTGCGCCGCGTCGACCTCGCCGTGGTGCCAGCCCGGCACCGTGGAGTCGAGCGCGATGAGCCGCAGGCCGCCGAGGTCCCACACGCCGGTCACGGGCTCCCCGGTGGGGTCGAGCCCCAGCAGGTCGCGGCGCAGCTCGGGCCGCTCGTCGTGGTTGCCCGCGACCCACACGACGGGCGCGCCCATCCGCTCGGCCACCGGCTCGACGATGCCGCGCAGCCGCGCGTACGCGTCGGGCTCGCCGAGGTCGGTGAGATCCCCGGTGAACACGAGCGCGTCGGGCCGCTGCTCGAGCTGCTCGACGCGGGCCAGGGTCTCGCGCAGGTGCTCCTCGACGGCGTAGCGGCCGCCGAGCGCCGCTCCCCCGGCGAGCAGATGCGTGTCGCTGAGGTGGACGAGGGTGCGCATCGCGGGAGCGTGCCGGCCGAACTGCATGGGGGCATCGTAGACCGGGCGGATGACACCGCCGGAAAGAACACCAACTACCGTGGATCGGGTGACCTCCGAAGCCGTCCCCGTGCCCGTCCCGTCCGCCCCGATCGCGCCGAAGCGCCCCGTCGCCCGCACGCACCACGGCGACACGTTCGAGGATCCGTGGGAGTGGCTGCGCGCCAAGGACGACGCCGAGGTGATCGCGCTGCTCGAGGCCGAGAACGCCCATGCCGATGCCGCCCTCGCGCGGCTCGAGCCGTTGCGCGAGCGGCTCTTCCAGGAGATCAAGGGACGCGTGCGCGAGACCGACCTGAGCGTGCCGAGCCGCCGGGGCGAGTGGTGGTACTACGGCCGCACCGTGGAGGGCAAGCAGTACGGCATCCAGTGCCGCGCGCCGATCGCCTCGCCGGACGACTGGACCCCGCCCGTCCTCTCCCCCGACGTGGACGTGCCGGGCGAGCAGGTACTGCTCGACTCGAACGTCGAGGCCGAGGGCCACTCCTTCTTCTCGCTCGGATCGTTCGACGTGACGAACGACGGCACGCGCATGCTGTGGGCCGTCGACGTGACCGGCGACGAGCGCTACACGATCCGCGTGCGCGACCTCGTGACGGGCGCGACGCTGCCCGACGTCATCGAGGGCGCCTTCGGCGGCGCGCACTTCCTGCCCGACGGCCGGCACCTCATCTACACAACGGTCGACGACGCGTGGCGCCCGAACCGGGTGTGGCTGCACCGCGTGGGCGAGCCGGACGGCAGCGGCGACATCGAGCTGTACGGCGACGACGACGAGCGGTTCTGGGTGGGCGCGGGCGTGACGCGCAGCGAGCGCTTCCTGCTGGTGGAGTCGGGATCGAGCATCACGAGCGAGGTGTCGATCCTCGACGCCGCCGACCCCACCGCCGGCGCGCGCGTCGTGTGGCCGCGCCGCGAGGGCGTCGAGTACGGCGTGGACCACGCGGTGGTCGACGACCAGGACTGGCTCTACATCCTGCACAACGACGGCGCCCTCGATTTCGAGCTCGTGCGCGCGCCGCTGTCCGACCCCACCGACACCGAGGTGGTGCTGGCCCACGAGCCGGGCCGTCGCCTGCTCGACATCGACTGCTTCCGCGACTTCGCCGTCGTGGAGTACCGCCGCGAGGGGCTGCCGCGCGTCGCGCTGCTCGATTACCCCACGGGCGTGCTCACCGAGCTGGAGTTCGCCGATCCGCTCTACGCCGTGGGCGCCTCGGGCAACGCCGAGTGGGCGCCGCCCGTGATCCGCCTGGGCTACGGCTCGTTCACGACGCCCGGCACGGTGTACGAGTACGAGGTCGCCACGGGCGAGCTGCACCTGCGCAAGCAGGCCGAGGTGCTGGGCGGCTACGACCCGGCCGACTACGATCAGGCCCGCCTGTGGGTGCCCGCGGCGGACGGCACGCGCATCCCCGTCTCACTCGTGTGGAAGCGATCCTTCGGCGAGCCGGGAGCGGCGCCGCGCCCCGTGCACCTGTACGGCTACGGCTCGTACGAGCACTCGATCGACCCCGGCTTCTCAGTGGCGCGGCTGAGCGAGCTCGACCGCGGCGTGCTCTTCGCCGTCGCCCACGTGCGCGGCGGCGGCGAGCTGGGGCGCCAGTGGTACGAGGACGGCAAGCTGCGCGCCAAGCGCAACACCTTCACCGACTTCGTCGACGTCGCCCGCTACCTCGCCGACAACGGGTACACGACGCCCGACCGGATCGTGGCGGAGGGCGGATCGGCGGGCGGCCTGCTCATGGGCGCGGTGGCGAACCTCGCCCCCGACGCGTTCGCGGGCATCCTCGCCGACGTGCCGTTCGTCGACGCGCTGACGACGATCCTCGATCCCTCGCTGCCGCTCACGGTGATCGAGTGGGACGAGTGGGGCGACCCGCTGCACGACCCCGAGGTCTACGCGTACATGAAGTCGTACACGCCCTACGAGAACGTGCGCGAGGGTGTGACCTACCCGCGCATCCTCGCCATGACGAGCCTCAACGACACCCGCGTGCTGTATGTGGAGCCGGCCAAGTGGGTGCAGCGCCTGCGCGAGGTCGGCGCCGACGTGCTCCTGAAGTGCGAGATGGTCGCCGGGCACGGCGGCGTGAGCGGCCGCTACAACTCGTGGCGCGAGCGCGCCTTCCAGCTCGCCTGGATGCTCGACGTGCTGGGGCTCGCCGACTGAGCGCCGGTCACTGCCTGTAGCTCGCGAGGAAGTTGCCGAGGCGCTCGATCGCCTCGGCGAGCACGCGGGGCTCGGGCAGCGTGACGACGCGCAGGTGGTCGGTCGTGGGCCAGTTGAACCCCGTGCCCTCGACGAGGAGGATGTGCTCGCGCACGAGCAGGTCGTAGACGAGCTTCTTGTCGTCGTGGATCTCGTGCACCTCGGGGTCGAGGCGGGGGAAGGCGTACAGCGCGCCGCGCGGCTTCACGCACGAGACGCCCGGAATGGCGTTCAGCCCCTCCCACGCCACGTCGCGCTGCTCGTGCAGGCGCCCGTCCGGCGCGATGAGGGCGTCGATCGACTGCACCCCGGTGAGCGCCGCGAGCACGGCGTGCTGGGCGGGCACGTTCGCGCACAGCCGCGTGGAGGCGAGCAGCTGGATGCCCTCGAGGAACCCGGCCGCGTGCTTCTTGGGCCCCGTGATCACGACCCAGCCGGAGCGGTAGCCGGCCACGCGGTACGTCTTCGACAGGCCGTTGAACGTCAGGCACAGCAGGTCGGGCGCCACCGAGGCGGTGGGGATGTGCTCGGCCTCGTCGAACAGGATGCGGTCGTAGATCTCGTCCGACAGCAGCAGCAGCGAGTGCTCGCGCGCGATCTGGGCGATCCCCTCCAGCAGCTCGCGGCTGTACACCGCGCCGGTCGGGTTGTTCGGGTTGATGACGACGAGGGCCTTCGTCTGCGGGGTGATCTTGGCGCGGATGTCGTCGAGGTCCGGCTGCCAGCCGTTCTCCTCGTCGCACAGGTAGTGCACGGGCGTGCCGCCCGACAGGCTCGTCATGGCCGTCCACAGCGGGTAGTCCGGCGCGGGGATCAGCACCTCGTCGCCCTGGTCGAGCAGCGCCTGCATGGTCATGGTGATGAGCTCGGACACGCCGTTGCCGAGGTACACGTCGTCCACGTCGAACGCGGGGAATCCCGCCACGTTCTCGTAGCGGCTCACGATGGCGCGGCGCGCCTCGACGATGCCGCGGCTGTCGCTGTAGCCGTGCGCGTTCGGGACGGCGCGGATCATGTCGCGCACGATCTGATGCGGCGCCTCGAAGCCGAAGATCGCCGGGTTGCCCGTGTTCAGCTTGAGGATCGTGTGGCCCTCGGCCTCGAGCCGCGCCGCCTCCGCCAGTGCCGCGCCCCGGATCTCGTACAGGACGTTCTTCAGCTTGGAGGACTGGTCGAGGGGGCGAAGGCTCATCGCATCAGGATACGCGCGCGGTCGGCCCGGTCCCCGCGACGGGACCGGGCCGATCCGCACCCCGTGGACCGCTCGGGGGCCGGCGCCCCGGCTACTTCTTGCGGCCGGCGCGGCGCGCGGCGCGGTTGCCCGCGGGCTGCTGCGCGGCCTGGTCGGCCGCCTGGCCGAACGCGCTCTGCGGGGCGGCCTTCGCGGCGCCCGCCGTGCGGGGCGTCTTGGCCTTGGGCGCGGTCTGCACCTGGCCGCGGTCGTTGCGCACCTCGATGTCGCCGTCCTCGCTGGGTGCCGAGTACTCGAGCTGCTGCGGCCCCTGCTCCTCCGACAGGCCCTTCGCCTCGACCTCGGCCTGTTCGCCGTCGCCCGCGCGGCGCACCTCGACCTCGAGGTTGAAGAGGTAGCCGACCGACTCCTCCTTGATCTGGCCCATCATCGACTGGAACATCGTGTAGCCTTCGCGCTGGTACTCGATGAGCGGGTCGCGCTGGGCCATGGCCCGCAGGCCGATGCCGTCCTTGAGGTAGTCCATCTCGTAGAGGTGGTCGCGCCAGCGGCGGTCGAGCACCTGCAGCACGACGCGGCGCTCGAGCTCGCGCATCGCGGCCTCGCCGAGCTGCTCCTCGCGCTTGGCGTAGGCGATCCGCGCATCGCTGATGAGTTCGCGCTTGAGCCCCTCGGCGGTGATGCCGCCCTTGCGCCCCGCGGCCTCCGCCACGACCTCCTCGATCGTGACGCCCACGGGGTACATCGTCTTCAGCTCGGCCCACAGGGCGTCGAAGTCCCAGCTCTCGCTGTGCCCGCCCGCCGTGTGCTCGTCCACCACCGACGTGATGGCGTCCTCGAGGAAGTGCTGCACCCGGTCCTTGATGTCGTCGCCCTCGAGGATCCGTCGGCGGTCGCGGTAGATCGCCTCGCGCTGGCGGTTGAGCACGTCGTCGTACTTGAGCACGTTCTTGCGCGACTCGGCGTTGCGCGACTCGATCTGCGACTGAGCGCTCTTGATGAGCCGGCCCACGATCTTCCAGTCGATCGCGACGTCCTCGTCCACGCCGCGCGCCAGCAGCGCGTCGGTGGAGCCGCGCCCGAAGCGGCGCATCAGGTCGTCCTGCAGCGACAGGTAGAAGCGGCTCTCGCCCGGGTCTCCCTGGCGGCCGGAGCGACCGCGGAGCTGGTTGTCGATGCGGCGCGACTCGTGACGCTCGGTGCCGAGCACGTACAGGCCGCCCGCCTCGCGGACCTTGGCGGCCTCTTCCTCGACCTCGGCCTTGGTCTCGGCGAAGACGGCGTCCCACTCCGCCTCGTACTCCTCCGGGGTCTCCTTCGGGTCGAGGCCCTTCTCCTTCATCCGCTGCACGGCGAGGAACTCGGCGTTGCCGCCGAGCATGATGTCGGTGCCGCGGCCGGCCATGTTCGTCGCGACCGTCACGGCGCCCAGGCGACCGGCGCGCGCGACGATCTCGGCCTCGCGCGCGTGGTTCTTCGCGTTCAGCACCTCGTGGCGGATGCCCTTCTTGGCGAGCAGGCGCGAGAGGTACTCGCTCTTCTCGACGCTCACCGTGCCCACGAGCACGGGCTGGCCCTTCTCGTGCCGCTCGACGATGTCGTCGACGACCTGGGCGAACTTGCCCTGCTCGGTCGCGTAGACGAGATCCGACTGATCCTTGCGGACCATGGGACGGTTCGTCGGGATCGGGACGACGCCGAGCTGGTAGGTCGACATGAACTCGGCGGCCTCGGTCTCGGCCGTGCCCGTCATGCCCGAGAGCTTCTCGTACAGGCGGAAGTAGTTCTGCAGCGTGACCGTGGCGAGCGTCTGGTTCTCGGCCTTGACCGGCACGCCCTCCTTGGCCTCGATGGCCTGGTGGATGCCCTCGTTGTAGCGGCGGCCCACGAGGATGCGGCCCGTGTGCTCGTCGACGATCATGACCTCGTCGTTCATGACGACGTAGTCCTGGTCTCGCTTGAACAGCGCGAGCGCCTTGATCGAGTTGTTCAGGAACGAGATGAGCGGGGTGTTCGCCGACTCGTAGAGGTTGTCGATGCCGAGGTAGTCCTCGACCTTCTCGATGCCCGCCTCCAGCACGCCGACGGTGCGCTTCTTCTCGTCGACCTCGTAGTCGACGCCCTCCTCGAGCGTGCGCGCGATCTTGGCGAACTCCGTGAACCAGCGGTTCGCGTCGCCCTGCGCGGGGCCCGAGATGATGAGCGGCGTGCGGGCCTCGTCGATGAGGATCGAGTCCACCTCGTCGACGATCGCGAAGAAGTGGCCGCGCTGGACGATGTCCTCCTTGCGCCAGGCCATGTTGTCGCGCAGGTAGTCGAAGCCGAACTCGTTGTTCGTGCCGTACGTGATGTCGGCGGCGTACTGCTCGCGGCGCTCGGCGGGCTTCTGGCCCGACACGATGATGCCCGTGGTCATGCCGAGGGCGCGGAACACGCGGCCCATGAGCTCGGCCTGGTACGACGCGAGGTAGTCGTTCACGGTGATGACGTGGACGCCCTTGCCCGCGATGGCGTTGAGGTACGCGGGCAGCGTGGCGACGAGCGTCTTGCCCTCACCGGTCTTCATCTCGGCGATGTTGCCCAGATGCAGGGCCGCGCCGCCCATGACCTGCACGTCGTAGGGGCGCATGCCGAGCGTGCGCTTGGCGGCCTCGCGCACGGCCGCGAAGGCCTCGGGCATCAGCTGGTCGAGCGTCTCGCCGGCCTCGTAGCGCGCCCGCAGCTCGACCGTCTCGTTCCGCAGCTCGTCGTCGGTGAGGGACTCGTAGTCCTCCTCGAGGGCGCCGACGGCGCGCACGACCTGCTGCAGCCGCCTGCGCACACGCCCTTCACCGGCGCGGAGCAGCTTCTCGAAGGGGTTCGCCACGTGACATCTCCTCGTAGATCGCAGCGCTCTGGTGCGCCGCCTCCCGCCCCATCCGGGAACGGGCATACACGGCCATGCTATCCGTCGTGACCCGGGGTCGCGTCAGTGGCTTCCCAGCCTGGCGGCGGTCCCCCATCATCAGGAAATATGCGCGCAACCTGGATCGTTTACGATCTGTACGTCCACCGTTCCCCTCCGCGTCACCGACGACGGATCGCGGGGACGGCACGCGGGCCGCGCAGGCGGCCCTCCCCGGCGCCCTCCGGCGCCGATGCTCTGTCGACGACGGCCGCGGCCGTGAGGAGAATCCGAGGTGATCGATGACGTTTCTGGGCACTGAGCACACGCCGTTCGACGACGTGCGACGCGACCACACCATCCCCGACGCGCGCACGCGCGTGCTCACGGGGCTCCCGCACCTCGTCGAATCCGCGACGCCTCTCGAAGCCCAGACGTCCGATCTGCTCGCCCTCGCCGACATCCTGGAGGACGCCGGCCTCGCCCCGCTGCTGCTGCGCCGATCCAGCGGGCGGCCGGCACTCGCCGTGCCCGCCGCCGAGCGCCAGGCGGCGCTGACCGCGCTCTCCCGCGCGTCCGACGGCGAGCCGTGGGTCGCGCGCCGGCCGGGCGGGCGGCTCGTGCCGCTGCAGGGCGACGCCGCGCGCGCCTTCGGCCGGCACGACGTCGCCACGCTGTTCCGGCCCCGCATCGTCCCCGGCGAGCGCCCCGCGTCGGTGGCCGCGGCCGGCACGCTCCGCTACGGGCACGAGACGGGCATCCGCGTGGAGTTCTGGCACTTCGACGCCGGCCAGGTCACGGCGCCGCGGCCGAACGCGCTCACCCGCCGGCACATGGCCGCCGAGGACCTCGAGTTCGAGACGGTGGAACAGCACGGCCGCTCGTGGCGCACGCTGCGGGGCATGTTCACGCCCCTCGCGCACGAGTTCACCGAGGACGTCGACATCGTCTTCTCGTGGGTGGACGGATCCTCCAGCGAGTTCCAGCGCAAGCGCGCCGAGCGCCTGGGCGCCTACGTCGTGGGCGACGGCGACGACCACGCCGCCCGCTTCCGCCAGGTGGACGAGCTGCGCTACGCCCTGCGCAGCGTGCACATGTTCGCGCCGTGGATCCGCACGATCTGGATCGCGACCGACAGCCCCGCCCCGGCGTGGCTGAAGGACCACCCGAAGGTGCGGATCGTGCGCAGCGAGGAGTTCTTCGCCGACCCGAGCGTGCTGCCCACGCACAACTCGCACGCCGTCGAGGCGCAGCTGCACCGCATCCCCGGCATCGCGGAGCACTTCCTGTACTCCAACGACGACATGTTCTTCGGCCGCCCCGTGCGCCCCGAGCTGTTCTTCACCGCCTCCGGGCTGACGCAGTTCGTCGAGTGCGACGTGCGCATCGGCATCGGACCCTCGCGCACGCACCGCAGCGGCCACGACAACGCCGCCAGGGTCAACCGGGAGGTGCTCGAGCGCCGCTTCGGCCGGGTCATCACGCGCGATCTGCAGCACTGCGCCACGCCCCACCGCCGCAGCGTGATGTTCGAGCTCGAGCGCGAGTTCCCCGAGGAGATCCGCCGCACGGCCGCCGCGCGCTTCCGGAGCGCGACCGACGTGTCGGTCACGAACTCGCTGTACCACTACTACGCGGCGTTCACGGGACGCGCGCTGCCGACCTCGGTGCCGCGCACGCGCTACATCCAGACCACGCAGGCCGCGGCACTGCCCCGGCTGGAGAAGCTGCTGGAGCGGCGCGATGCCGACATGTTCTGCCTCAACGACGGCAGCGTGCCCGAGATCCCCGAGGAGCTGCGCGAGCGCGTCGTGCGCGACACCCTCGAGGCGTACTTCCCCGTCAAGGCCCCCTGGGAGCGCTGAGCCGGCTCAGCCCAGACGGTGAGGGTCCGCGAGCCCGCGCTCGATCCGCGAGCCCGCGCCGGATCGGGGGCGGGTTCGGCGATCGAGTGCGGGTTCGGCGACTCAGCCCAGGACGGGAAGGGGCGCCGTCGGCGGGGCGATGCGGTCGGCGCGGGCGCGCGTGGAGTCGCGGATCACCACGCCGGCGGCCTCGAGGCGTCGGCGCGTCTCGTCGGCCGTCGTCACCTCGGCCGGCGGGGCGTCGCTGAACGGCACGACCGAGTGCACGATCGTCTCGTCGTACACGTGCACGAGGTTGTACGCCTGCGCGCCGTCGCGCGGCGCCATGCCGCCGTCGGCGACGGCGAGGTCCTGCGTGTAGCAGCTCGACGACGCGACGGAGACGGGGATGCCCGCGAACGTCGCGGTCGTCGAGAAGTGCACGTGGCCGGCGAGGATCGAGCGCACATCGGTGCCGCGCAGCACGTCGGCGAGCGCGCGCTGATCCCGCAGTTCCACGATCGTGGCCAGATCCAGCACGCACGGCACGGGCGGGTGGTGCATCGCGAGGATCGTGCCGTGCGGAGCGGGGATCGACAGCTCCAGCTGCAGCCAGTCCCGCTGCGCCTGCGACACCTCGCCGTGGTGCGCGCCGGGCACCGAGGTGTCGAGCACGATGAGGCGCAGGCCGTCGATGTCGTAGACCGCGTCGACGGGATCGGTGCCCGACGCGCCCAGCAGCTCGCGCCGGAAGCCGTCGCGGTCGTCGTGGTTGCCCATCACCCACACGACCCGCGCGCCGAGCCGCTCGGCGGCGGGCTCCACGATCGCCCGCAGCTGCGCGTAGGCCTCGCGCTCGCCCAGGTCGACGAGGTCGCCCGTGAACACGATCGCGTCGGGGCGGGCGCCGGAGGCCTCGAGCTGATCGAGGATCCGCCGCAGGTGCGCGGCGGCGTCGATGTCGAACACGCCGCCGTGCGCGCGCAGGTGCGTGTCGCTCAGGTGGACGAGCAGGTGACTCGGGCGGGAGTACTCGGCGGTGCGCGCCGACCCGGCTGTCTCAGCCATGGCCCCCAAGTTACCCGCGCCTGAGCGCGGCGGCGCCGACACCCCGCCGTCGTGGGTGAACATCCGGGGAACTCTGCATGGCGGTTCAGGCTCGCCGCTCACGCAGGAGCGAGCGGGGCTTTCCAGGTATGCATATACTCGGCACATACATACCCGGAAATCCTTTGCGAACGGAGTGCCGATGTCGGTCCGCCAGAGCCTGCTCGCCATCCTCGATCAGGGCCCCTGCTACGGCTACCAGCTGCGGACGGAGTTCGACCGCCGCACGGGGTCGACCTGGCCGCTCAACGTGGGGCAGATCTACAACACGCTCGAGCGCCTCGAGCGCGACGGGCTCGTCGGCCGCGACGACGCCGACGACCAGGGGCACGTCTTCTGGCGGATCACCGACGCGGGCCGCGCCGAGGTCACCTCGTGGCTGGCCTCGCCCGTGGAGCGGGGCCAGGGCACGCGCGACGAGCTCGCGATCAAGCTGGCCCTGGCCGCCACGCTGCCCGGCGTCGACGTCGCCGAGGTCATCCAGACCCAGCGGCGCGCGACGCTGTCGCAGCTGCAGACGCTGCAGCGCGCGAAGTACGCGGGCGCCTCGCCGGACGGCCCGGAGGAGCTGGCGTGGTCGCTCGTCGTGGATTCCATGATCTTCGCCGCGCAGGCGGAGGTGCAGTGGCTCGACCACACGGAGCAGCGCCTGCGGGCCCACCCGCAGCGCGCCCTCGACCTGGAGCTGTCCACCGATCGGCCGAAGCGCGGCCGCCCCGCGAAGGCCGTGCGCGCATGAGCGCGGACCATCGCGCGATGGGTGCGGGACGGCGGGTCCACGCGCCGCAGTCGCGGAACGCCAGGCCGCACAGCGGCCGGATATGAAGCGACCGCCGCAACGCAACCGTAGGATCGACTCATGGCGGGTTTCTGGGGCAGGCGGAAGCGCGAGGCTGACGAGCAGCAGGCGGCCGAGGACGCGTCGCTCGCGCGCCGCGCGCAGGCGGCGCTTGTCGCGACGGACGAGCGGATCCGCTCGACCTCCGACGAGGTGGCGTTCGCGGCGGCGGAGCTCGGCGACGGCCCGACGGCCGACATCCGCGCGGGGCTCGAGGCGGTGCGCACGCACATGGCCGAGGCGTTCCAGCTGCACCAGCTGAACCACGACGAGATCCCGGACACCCCCGAGGAGCTGCGCACGCGCAACGCGCGCATCATCCAGCTGTGCGAGTGGGCCGAGGACGTGCTCGACGAGCGCACCGAGAAGCTGAAGGCCGCCGTCGACAAGGTGCGCCAGGCCCCGCAGATCCTCGAGACCGTGCGCCGCGAGGCCGAGGAGCTGCGCGCCCGCATCCCCGGCACCCGCACGACGGTCGAGCGACTGTCGGGCCGCTACAGCGCCGCGGCGCTTCACCGCGTCTCCGCCAACCCCGACGAGGCCGAGCAGCTGCTGGAGTTCGCCGTGCACTCCGCCGACGTCTCCGCGCGCCGCCGCGAGGCCCGCCGCACCGAGGAGGCGCTCGTCGCGCTCGAGACGGCGACGGAGGCCGTGCGCCGCGCCCGCACGATCATCGACGGCGTCGAGGACTTCGAGATCGAGGCGATGCGCGCGCAGTCCACGCTCGCCGACGTCGTGGCCGACTCGCGTTCCGACATCGTCGAGGCCCGCACGGCCCCGCAGACCCCCGAGGTGCTGCAGGCGATGGCGAACCTCGAGCGCGCCCTCGCGGCGCTGCCCGGACCCGGCACCCCCTCCGATCCCTTCGAGGACCTCGCGAAGCTGCGCGATGCGAACGCCGCGCTCGATGCCGCGGTGGCGAAGGCGCGCGAGCGCGCCGCCCGCCCGATCCCGTCCATCGAGCACGTGCGCCACGAGCTCGACTCGGCCGACCGCACGATCGGCGTGGCGAACAGCCTCATCTCGGGTCATCGCGGCTACATCGGCGCCGACGCCCGCACGCGCCTGGCGGAGGCGCAGCGCCTGCGCCTCGACGTCGACAGGATGATCCCCGACGAGGACACCCGCGAGCAGGCACTGCTGCTGGCCCGCCGGGTGGGCCAGCTCGCGCAGGAGGCGCTGCAGCTGGCCCAGCGCGACATCGACCAGGACCGCCCGGACGACTGGGGCGGCTGGGGCGGACGCGGCGGCGGCCGCCGGGGTGGCGGCTTCGGCGGCGGGGGCGGCGACCTCCTCGGCCCCGTGGTCGGCGGCCTCCTGCTCGGCGGCCTCATCGGCGACATCTTCGACTGAGCGAGCCGCCGCGCCGCGCGGGCCGCTCTCCTAGTGCGGCGGCAGCTTCGCCACGCCGTGGCGTGCGGGCTCGTCCGGCTCCGCCGCGGTCTCGGGCGAGGCCTGCGATCCGCCCTCCGGAGCATCGCTGCCGGGATAGCTCGGCTGCTCGACCTCGTCGCCCTCGCGTTCCTCCTTCGGGGGCAGGTGGTCGAGCGGCTTCTTCGCGTCATCTCGATTGCTCATGCCGCCAGCCTGCGACATCGTCCCGTCGCCGCCGAGGGGCTTGCGCGGTACCGTCCCCCCTGTTCCACCCGGGCTTGCACTGGTCGCTTCATCTCCGCGGCTGCGCCGCTCCGTTCAGCAACCGAGGGGAACCGCCGGGTCACACCCATCGGTTGCTGAACGGAGGCCGCGAAGCGGCCGGAGATGAAGCGACCACCGCAACGCGACTCAGCGCTCCCGGCGCTCCCGCAGGTACGCGCGCACCGAGGGCACATTCCCCTCGATGAAGCGCCGCTTCTTCTCGTGACTCCAGCCCTGAATCCGCTTCTCCCACGCGAAGGCCTCCTCGACGCGCTCGAAGTGCTCGCTCCACGCGAGCCGGATCGGCAGCCGGTGCCGCGTGTACGCCGCTCCCAGTCCGTTCTCGTGCTGCCACAGGCGGCGGTCAAGGTCCCATGTGCTGCCGGTGTAGTACGTCCCATCCCGGCACTCGAGGATGTAGAGGTACGGCATGTCACGGACCGTACGCGCGAGGCGAGCCGCGTCCGCACGGATCCACAGCGAGTGATGTCGCAGACGGTGAGAACCCCCGCTGTGAGCGAGCCGACGATCTTGCGGTGGTCGCTTCATCTCCGCGGCTCCGCCGCTCCGTTCAGCAACCGAGGGGAACCGCAGGCTTGCAGTGGTCGCTTCATCTCCGCGGCTCCGCCGCTCCGTTCAGCAACCGAGGGGAACCGCGGGCTTGCGGTGGTCGCTTCATCTCCGCGGCCTCCGGCCGCTCCGTTCAGCAACCGAGGGGGAACCGCGGGTCCCACCCATCGGTTGCTG
>NZ_JBSFPT010000043.1:0-18368 GCF_053588335.1 Microbacterium sp. NPDC003461
GACGTTCACGGCGATCCGGAACAACGTCATCTGGGTGATCGTCGCCCCCGCGGCGTGCACGATCCTCGGACTGATCTTCGCGGTGCTGCTCGAGAAGCTGGCGTGGAAGACGGCCTTCCGGCTCATCATCTTCATGCCGATGGCCATCTCGATGCTCGCCGCCGGCGTGATCTTCCGCGGCCTGTTCCAGGAGAACCCGAACCTGGGCGCCGTGAACGCCGCGATCGTCGGCGTGCAGGGCTGGTTCGGCGATGCGGCGAACTACCCGGGCGCCGACCCGCGCGAGGGCACGGGGATCGTCGCCGACCGCGGCATCATCTCGTCCGAGGAGACCGTTCAGCCCGGCTCGATCCAGAACTTCGCCCTGACGGGCGTGCGCCAGTCCGACCTGCCCGAGGAGGCGGCGGGCGCCCAGGCCGTCGACTCCGCCGCCGACACCGAGATCTCCGGCACGGTGTTCCTCGACGTCATCCGCGGCGGCGGCGGCACGAACGGCGAGATCGAGGAGGGCAAGAGCGGCCTGCCCGGCATCCGCGTCGACGCGGTGGCGCCGGACGGATCGATCGCCGGGTACGCGACGACCGGCGCGGGAGGCGAGTACACGATCGAGGGCCTCACGGCGGGCGAGAGCTACACCGTGGCGCTGCCGGCGGCGAACTTCGACGAGGGCGGCCAGGGCGTCTCGTGGCTGTCGGCGTCGTTCATCAACGCCGTCGTCATCCTGTCGTTCATCTGGATCTGGGCGGGCTTCGCGATGGTCATGATCGCGTCGGGTCTGTCGGCGATGGACCGCTCGCTGCAGGAGGCCGCGCGCATGGACGGCGCGAGCGAGTGGAAGGTGTTCACGAAGATCACGGTCCCGCTGCTGGCGCCCGTGCTCATCGTCGTGATCGTCACGCTCATCATCAACGTGCTGAAGATCTTCGATCTCGTGTACGTCATCCCACCGGGCGCCTCGAAACCTGCGGCGAACGTCATCGCGGTGGAGATGTGGACGCAGTCGTTCGGCGGCGGCAACAACCAGGGCCTCGGCTCGGCGCTGGCCATCCTGCTGCTCATCCTCGTGCTGCCGTCGATGATCATGAACGTCCGCAGGTTCCGTCAGGAGAAGGCCCGATGACCTCCGCCGCAGCGCTCGGACTGGTGACGAAGAAGAAGACGGCCGGACAGCGCATCGCCGACGCCCTCGGCAGCACGATCGTCAACGTCGTGCTGATGATCGTCGCGCTGTTCTGGCTCATCCCGAGCATCGGGCTGTTCCTGACGTCGCTGCGCTCCGCCGGCGACAACGCGCAGTCCGGCTGGTGGACGGTGTTCACCAAGCCGGCCGAGCTGACGATCCAGAACTACGCCAACCTGCTGCAGAACCCCGACATCACGGGATCGATCTGGAACACGATCGTCATCGCCGTGCCCACGACGATCCTCGTCGTGCTGATCGGATCGCTCGCGGGCTACGCGTTCGCGTGGATGCAGTTCCCTGGGCGCGACTGGCTGCTCATCGTCGTGATCGTGCTGCTGGCCGTGCCCATCCAGGTGGCGATCATCCCGCTCGCCCAGCTGTTCGGCGCGCTCGGCATCTTCGGCAGCGTGCTCGGCGTCATCCTGTTCCACACGGCGTTCGGCCTGCCGTTCGCGATCTTCCTGCTGCGCAACTTCTTCACGGAGGTGCCGGGCGAGCTGATCGAGGCGGCCAGGATCGACGGCGCGGGGGAGTGGCGGATCTTCTTCACGGTGATGCTGCCGCTGGCGATGCCGGCGGTCGCGTCGCTGGCGATCTTCCAGTTCCTGTGGACGTGGAACGACATGCTCGTGGCGCTGATCTTCACGAACTCCGAGTCGATGCCGCTCACGGTGGCGATCCAGTCGCAGCTGCGTCAGTTCGGGTCGAACATCGACGTGCTCTCGGCGGGCGCGTTCCTGTCGATGATCGTGCCGCTGATCGTGTTCTTCGCCTTCCAGCGCTACTTCGTGCAGGCGATGCTCGCCGGCTCCCAGAAGTAGGTTGCGCTGGTCGCTTCATCTGCGTTCGCTTCGCTCACTTCGTTCAGCAACCGATGGGTGCGACCTCATCGGTTGCTGAACGGAGCGGCGCAGCCGCGCAGATGAAGCGACCAGTCGAACCCGTCAGCCGCAGCCGAGGCGGTTCTGCACCGACCGCAGCGCGTCGATCTCGCGCTGCTGCGTGTCGGCCATCGCCTGGGCCGTCTGCCGCACGCGGGGCACGCTGCCCAGGTCGAGCTCGGCGGCGACCATCTCGAGGGCGCCGGTGTGGTGGCGGATCATCAGCTCGGTGAACAGGCAGTCGCCGGCCGTCGTGCCGGCCGTCTGCTGCAGGCGCGCGAGCTCGTCGTCGCTCGCCATGCCCATGGCGTCGCGCAGCTCGTCCTCGCTGGCCGTGGGCGTCACGGCGCCGCCGTGGTCGTGCTCGCTGCCCTGCATCCACGCCATGAGCGGATCGGAGCCGCGCTGCGGCAGCCCCCACTCCACAAGCCACCCGTACATCTCGCCGCCCTGGGCCTGCTGGCCCGTGGCGATGTCGTAGGAGATCACGCGAAGCTCGTCGTCGTCGGTGGCGCGGTACTGGATCATCGCCATCTCCACGGCCTGCGCGTGATGCACCTGCATGTCGCGGGCGAAGCCGATGTCGGCCTCGTTCGGTGCGGTCACCGCGTCGAACGCCGAGAACCGGCCAGCCGCGAAGGCGACGCCGGCGACGAGGATCAGCGCGAAGACGACGAGCGGCCACTGCCGCCGCGGGCGGACGGCGCGCTCGTCGTCGGCCATGCGGCTCAGGCCTTCCCGGGGCCGTCCACCGCGCCCGAGCACGAGGCGCCGGGCTCCGGCACATCCTCGCTGCGCCAGTACTCCTCGAAGAACTCCGCGAGCCGCGGGTCGTCGGCCGCGTCCACCTTGAGCTGGGCGTTCCAGGCCTGGATGGAGACGGGCGAGTCCATGCCCTCGAAGGGGGAGAGGATCGCGTAGGTGCGCGGGGTGAGCCCGCGCAGCGCCTCGATGTCGGCGTCGCTGACCTGCGCGGGGTCGTACGTCAGCCACACCGCGCCGTGCTCCATCGAGTGGGTGGCGTACTCCTCCTGCTGCGGTTCGGTGTAGATGCCGCAGTTCAGCCAGTACGGGTAGTGCTCGCCGCCGGCCGAGGGGGTCTGGGCGTACTCGACGTCGGTGCCGACCTCGACGTGCCGCGTGTCGTTGTCGAAGGTCTCGACGCCCGCGATCTCGGCGCCCGTGCCGCCGGCGGTGTACTCGGGGTAGCTCGGCGCGAAGACGTACGACGCCACGATCGCGCCCACCACGGCGAGGGCCGCGACGGAGCCGACCGTCCACCACACCAGCTTGCCGCGCTGACGCTTCTTGAGGTGCGTCTGGTACTCGGCGAGCTTCTCCTGGCGGCGCGCCTCGCGCTGCTGCTTCACGGTGAGCTGCTGCTCCGCCGCGCGCGCCGGGTTGCCGCTGGTGCCCTTGGTGCGGTTGTTCGATGCCACGCGCCCAGAATATGCATACGCAAGTGACGGGAGGCTGAGAAGGCGCCGCCCATGCGCCGGTCGCGGCGCCGCGTCGCCCGGGGACACGGCAGGATGGGTGCGTGAGCGAGAACGCGGTCCCGCGGACGAGACGGCTGGGCGTCGGGATCGGCGCCCTCGCGGCGGCGGCCCTGCTGGGCCTCGTCATCCGGCTCGCCGCGGGCGACGGGCCGCTGCCGGTCGACTCGTGGTGGCGCGGCGTGGTGCGCGCCGCGCCGGAGGGGCCGCTGCTCGGCATGTCGCACGCGCTCGACACGATCGGGGGCGGGCGCTTCGCCAACCTGTGGATCCCGCTCGGCCTGCTGCTGGTGCTGCTCGCGCTGCGGCGGCCGTGGAGCGCGCTCGCCTACGCCGTCGCCTCGCTCGGCAGCACCGCGATCGTCCACCTGGGCAAGGAGCTCTTCGCGCGCGTGCGGCCCGACGACATCCTCATCCACATCTCCTCGGCGGCGTATCCGTCGGGGCACACGGCGTTCGCCGCGACGGTGGCCACCGCGCTGTGGGCGGCGTTCCCGCGCTGGTGGGTGGCGGCCCTCGGCGGGGCATGGACGGCCGCGATGGCGTTCTCGCGCACGCATCTCTCGGCGCACTGGCTCACCGACACAGTGGGCGGCGCGCTGACCGGCATGGGCGTCGCGCTTGTCGTCGCGGCGCTCCTCGCGCACCGGCTCGACGAGGAGCCGCACCCGCGCGGGGAGACCCGGCCGCGGGACCCGGCTCAGGCTCTGTGAATCCGCAAGTCTCTGTCGAATCCGGGCGCCCAGACGCGCGGATATGACACAGACTTGCGGATATGCGCACGTCGAGACGGGTGCGGGATCAGGCCAGGCCGAGGGAGCGCACCTGATCGGCCTCGGCCTGCAGCTCGGCCGCCGAGGCGTCGATGCGGGTGCGAGAGAACTCGTCGATGTCCAGGTCGGGGACGATCCGCCAGTCGCCGCCGGCCGTCGTGACGGGGAACGAGCTCACGAGACCCTCGGGCACGCCGTAGGAGCCGTCGGAGAACACCGCCATCGACGTCCAGTCGCCCTCGCGCGTGCCGCCGAGCCAGTCGCGCGCGGCGTCGACCGTGGCGCTCGCCGCGGAGGCGGCCGAGGACGATCCGCGCGCCTCGATGATGGCCGTGCCGCGGTTCGCGACCGTGGGGATGAAGTCGCGCTCCGCCCACTCCCGGTCGCCGATCGCCTCGAGTGCGGGGCGGCCCGCCACGAGTGCGTGCGTGAGGTCGGGGTACTGCGTGGCGGAGTGGTTGCCCCAGATCGCCACGCGCGAGATGTCGGCGACCGGCGCGCCCGTCCTCGCGGCCAGCTGCGCGATGGCGCGGTTGTGGTCGAGGCGCGTGAGGGCCGAGAAGCGCTCGCGCGGGATGTCGGGGGCGTGCGACGCCGCGATGAGGGCGTTCGTGTTGGCCGGGTTGCCCGTGACGAGCACCCGCACGTCGTCGTCGGCGACGGCGCCCAGTGCCTCGCCCTGCGCGCGGAAGATGGCGCCGTTGGCCTCGAGCAGGTCGGCGCGGGTCATGTCGGCGCTGCGCGGGCGGGCGCCGACGAGCAGGGCGAGCTGCGCGCCGTCGAAGATCGCGCGTGGGTCGTCGCCGGTCTCGACGCCGGCTAGCAGCGGGAAGGCGCCGTCCTGCAGCTCCATGACGACGCCTTCGAGCGCCTTCAGCGCCGGGGTGATCTCGAGCAGGCGCAGCTCGACGGGCCGATCGCCCAGGCCGCCGGCGGCGAGTCGGAAGAGCAGGCTGTAGCCGATCTGACCGGCCGCGCCGGTGACCGCGATGCGCAGGGGCGTCATGACTCCGACGCTATCGCGGCGGGCGGTGCAGGGGAACCGGTTAGCGGGACAGCTGGCCGAGCGTGTAGGAAGGGAGCGCCTGATCGCCGGCCGTGAGGGTGATGTCGTCGTCCTCCGTCATCCACGACTCACCGGGGATCTCGATCGTCGCGACACCGGACTCGTTGGCGACTCCGATTCCACACTTGGTCAGTGCGACCTCGACCACGTCAGCGTCGAGTATGTCGACATCGAGCAGGGTGTCGGAGATCGTCGCGCGCACTTCGGTACCCGCGGGCGCCGTGACGACGAGCTTCACCGTGCCAGAGTTGCCGTTGCCGTTGTTGCGCTTCCAGCTCGACGCCGCGAGGTCGAGCGTGAAAGGAATCGCCGGCTCCGGCTGAGGCTCGGGATCCGGATCGGTCTCGCCGGGCGTCTCCTCGCCCGAGCCGTCGGGATCCTCCGGCGGCGGGACCGGCTCCTCCGGAGGCGTCGTGGGTGCCGGCTCCGGATCCGTGACGGCCGGCTCCTCGGACTCGACGGGATCGGCAGGCGCCTCATCCTCGGGCAGCGCGGCCGGCTGGGGTGCGGGTGCGGGCGGCGCGGCCTCGATGAGCACGGGCGGGGCGGGTGCGGGCTCGGGCGCGGGCTCGAGCGCGGGCGGTTCCGGGAGCTCCGGCTCGGGGGCCGGGACCTCGGGGTGCTCCTCGGTCTCGGGCTCGTCGGAGCCGTGCGCGGCGAGGGCGGCGTCGGGCTCGATCGAGGCGTCGGACGGGGCCGCGCTCTCCTCGATCGCGGCGGGCTCGCTCGTCGGGGCCGGAGCGCCGGGAACGACCGCGTTGGCGACGATCGTGCCGACGATCGCGATCGAGGCGACGCCGGCGACGACGAGGCCTCCGATGGTCCACGCCGATCCGGTCGTGGAGCCGCCGCTCGCCGACCCGGAGGAGGAGCCCGCGGCGCCCGCGGTCCCGGCACCCGCCGCGGCGAGGAGCGCGCCGGCGCCCTCGGCGGCGTGGCCGAACACCTCGGCGCCGTGGCCGATCAGGTCGAATGACCCCGTGGCCGCGCCGTCGACCACGCCGTCGGGCATCGCCATGAGGGCCAGGGGAGCGGCGCCGTCCTGCTGCAGCGACGCGAGGTAGCCCGCGGCCCCCGTGACGCCGACCGCGAGGGGCAGCAGCACGAGCACCAGGCGGCTGCCCACGTCGTGCGCCTCCGCGGCCACGATGGTGCAGCGGGCGCAGTCGGCGACGTGGCGGTCGACCTTGCCGCCGTCGCGCGTGCCCAGGTTGCCGCGGGCGTGCGCGCCGAGGCGCTCGATCGTCCAGCGGCAGTCCGAGTCATCGCCGACGGCGGCGATGTGCGCCTGGATCCACGCCTCGCGCAGCCCCTCGCGCGCGCGGAAGGCCAGCTGCGACACGGCGGCGGGCTTCATGCCCAACAGCTGCGACACCGCGGCGGGCTTCATCTGCTCCACCTCGGTGTACCAGAGCACCTCCTGCCAGCGGCTCGGCAGCGAGCGGAACGCCGAGGTGGTGAGGCTGCGGTCGAGCGCCGCGTCGACCGCGTCCTCGCTCGTGGCGGGATCCTCGACCTCGTCCATCTCGTCCACCGCGGTCTCGCGGCGGGCGCCGCCCCACGCGGCGGCGGTGTTGCGGATGGCCGTGAACAGATACGCGCGGAACGACCCGGTCGGCCCGCCGCCGCGCCGGATCGCCTGGAAGATCTTGGCGTACGCCTCCTGCACGAGGTCGTCGGCGTCGAGCGACGGCGAGATCGACCGCGCGGCCACGATCGCCGATCCGTAGTGCCGGCGCCACAGCTCGCCGAAGGCGTCGGCGTCGCCCGAGCGTGACCGCAGGACGAGATCGGCGTCGGCCGTCGTCTCGGTCGGGTCCGTGTCGGGCACACGCATTACTCCATTGTGGTCTTCGCGGGCCGAGCCGTGCCAGTTTTCCCCAGATTTCGAGGGTTCCTCTGCGCTTCGCGGGTCGGATCCGGGAATCTCCGGAGATTTTCTCCGAACCCGCGTCATGAATCGCGGGGTGCGCGGTCTCATCCGGTGAGAGAGGCATGCGCCCGCCGATCCTGTCGGTGCGGCGCCCCGATCGGACGGAGCGCTTCGGGGGAGGGGCCCGGTTCCGGTCGGATGAGAGGGGCCCGGTGTTCGGGGGAACGCCGGGCCCCTCGTTCTGCCCCGGCGCATCGGCGCACGCGCCGGCCGTCAGACGCGCGCGCCCGCCGCCCACACGGCACGCACCCGCAGCGACGCGTCCAGCAGCACGGCGTCGGCCACCGCGCCGGCCGCCAGCGAGCCGAGGTCGCCCCGGCCGATCGCCGCCGCGGGCACGGCGGTCAGTGCCGCGACGGCGTCGGGCAGCGCGGCACCGAAGCCCACCGCGCGGCGCAGGGCGGCGTCCTGCGTGAGGGTCGATCCGGCGATCGCCCCGGTGGCGCGCACGCGCGCGACGCCGCCCGCCACATCCACATCGAGGGCGCCGATCGTGTAGGCGCCGTCGGGCATGCCCGTGGCCGCCATCGCGTCGGTGACGAGCGCGACGCGGCCCGGCGCGGCCGCGAAGAGCATCCGCATGACGTCGTCGCGCACGTGCACGCCGTCGGCGATGAGCTCGAGCGTGACCCGCTCGTCGCGCGCGGCCACGGGGATCGGCCCCGGATCGCGGTGGTGGATGCCCGGCATGGCGTTGAAGGCGTGGGTGAGGATCGTCGCGCCCGCCTCGATCGCCGCCCGCGTGGCGTCGCCATCGGCCGCGGTGTGCCCGATCGCCGCGGCGGCGCCCGCCGCCACGACGCGCCGCACGGCGTCGAGGCCGCCCGGCCGCTCGGGCGCGATCGTCACCTGCCGCACGGTGCCGCGACCGGCCTCGAGCAGCCGCTCGACGTCGGCGGGCGCCGGATCGCGCAGCAGCGCGGGATCGTGCGCGCCGTGGTGCGCGGGGTCGAGGAACGGGCCCTCCAGGTGCGAGCCCAGCACGCCCGGATCGGCGGCCGCGAGATCCGCGACGACCGCCGCGCGCGCGGCGAGCAGCTCGAGCGGGGCGGTCACGAGGGAGATCACCGCGCGCGTCGTGCCGTGCCGGCGGTGCAGGTCGCGGGCGGTGCGGATCGCGTCGGCGCCCTCGTCGAACGCCGCGCCGCCGCCGCCGTGGCCGTGCAGGTCGACGAAGCCGGGCGTCAGCACGGCGGCCGGGCCGGCCAGTGCCGCCGCGTCGACGACCTCGTCACCCGCCGCGACGATGCCGCGCCAGTCTCCCGATCCGGTCGCCGCGATGCGGTCGCCCTCCAGCCGGATCCACCCGTCCGCCGTCTCGGACGCCCCCGTCACGAGGCGGGCGGAGTGGATCACGGTTCCCATGCGGAAAGCGTGCCACATCGGGCGGATCCGCCCCTTGGCAGCCGGCGCCGGTCCGTTATGATCGAGGGGTCGCGACTGGCGTTGAGGTGGGTCACCACCGGGGAGCGACCTGGACGGCATTCGACCGCGCGCCTGGGCCGAAGCGAACACCCGTAATCCGCCACGTCGTCTGGAGATCGCCATGACCGATCCGCTGTTCAACGCCCCCCTGTCCGAGGTCGACCCGGAGATCGCGCAGGTGCTGCAGCGCGAGCTCGACCGCCAGCGCGGCTTCCTCGAGATGATCGCGTCCGAGAACTTCGTGCCGCTGTCGGTGCTGCAGTCGCAGGGCTCGGTGCTCACGAACAAGTACGCCGAGGGCTACCCCGGCCGCCGGTACTACGGCGGCTGCGAGGAGGTCGACGTCGCCGAGGAGCTCGCCATCGCCCGCGCCAAGGAGCTGTTCGGCGCCGAGTTCGCCAACGTGCAGCCGCACTCGGGCGCGTCGGCCAACGCCGCCGTGCTGCACGCCATCGCCCGCCCCGGCGACACGATCCTGGGCCTGTCGCTCGACCACGGCGGCCACCTGACGCACGGCATGAAGATCAACTTCTCGGGCCGGCTCTACGACATCGTCCCCTACGAGGT
The DNA here is from genome assembly GCF_053588335.1 of Microbacterium sp. NPDC003461. Classification (NCBI taxonomy): domain Bacteria; kingdom Bacillati; phylum Actinomycetota; class Actinomycetes; order Micrococcales; family Microbacteriaceae; genus Microbacterium; species Microbacterium sp. NPDC003461. The sequence goes on from NZ_JBSFPT010000043.1 coordinate 9,325, forward strand.
CGATGCCGAGACCTCGATGGTCGACATGGACGAGGTGCGCCGCCTCGCGCTCGAGCACAAGCCGAAGGTCATCATCGCCGGCTGGTCGGCCTACCCCCGCCAGCTCGACTTCGCCGCCTTCCGCGCGATCGCCGACGAGGTGGGCGCGTACCTGTGGGTCGACATGGCGCACTTCGCCGGCCTCGTGGCGGCGGGCCTGCACCCCAGCCCCGTGCCGCACGCGCACGTCGTCTCGTCCACCGTGCACAAGACGATCGGCGGCCCCCGCTCGGGCTTCATCCTCACCAACGACGCCGACATCGCGAAGAAGATCAACTCGGCCGTCTTCCCCGGCCAGCAGGGCGGCCCGCTCATGCACGTCATTGCCGCCAAGGCGACGGCGTTCAAGCTCGCGGCGACCCCGGAGTTCAAGGACCGCCAGGAGCGCACGCTCCGGGGCGCACGGATCCTCGCGGATCGCCTGACGCAGCAGGACGTGAAGGACGCGGGCATCACGATCCGCTCGGGCGGCACCGACGTGCACCTCGTGCTCGTGGACCTGCGCGACGCGGCGATCGACGGCAAGCAGGCCGAGGACCTGCTGCACGAGATCCGCATCACCGTGAACCGCAACTCGGTGCCGAACGACCCGCGCCCGCCGATGGTCACCTCGGGCCTGCGCATCGGCACGCCGGCGCTGGCCACGCGCGGCTTCGGCGACGCGGAGTTCACCGAGGTCGCCGACGTCATCGCGCTCGCGTTGCTGCCCGATCCCGACCTCGCGGCGCTGCGCGAGCGCGTGGCGACGCTCGCCGACGCGTTCCCGCTCTACCCGGGCCTCGAGCAGGCCGGCCAGGGCTACGCGGGCGTCTGATGGTCGCGCGGGTTCTCGACGGGAAGGCCGCATCGGCGGCGATCAAGGCCGAGCTCGCCGAGCGGGTGGCGGCGCTCAAGGAGCGCGGTGTCGTGCCCGGCATCGCCACCGTGCTCGTCGGCGCCGACCCGGCGTCGCAGCTGTACGTGGGCATGAAGCACCGCCAGTCGGAGGCGATCGGGATGAACTCGATCCAGCGCGAGCTGCCCGCCGACGCCACGCAGGAGCAGGTCGAGGCGCTGATCGACGAGCTGAACGCCGATCCCGCCTGCCACGGCTACATCGTGCAGCTGCCGCTGCCGAAGCACCTCGACACCGACGCGATCCTCGAGCGGATCGACCCCGCCAAGGACGCCGACGGCCTGCACCCGACCAACCTCGGTCGCCTCGTGCTGAACGTGAACGCGCCGATCCACACGCCGCTGCCGTGCACGCCGCGGGGCGTCATCGAGCTGCTGCTGCGCCACGACTACGACCTGAAGGGCAAGCACGTGGTCGTCGTCGGCCGCGGCGTCACGATCGGCCGCTCGATCGGGCTGCTGCTCACCCGCCGCGAGATCAACGCCACCGTCACGCAGGTGCACACGGGCACGGTCGACATGGGGCAGTACCTGCGCCAGGCCGACGTGATCGTCGCCTCGGCGGGCGTGAAGCACCTCATCAGGCCCGAGGACGTCAAGCCCGGCGCGGCCGTGCTCGACGTGGGCGTGACGCGCGAGGACGACCCCGCCACGGGCAAGCAGAAGGTCTACGGCGACGTCGACCCGGCCGTGGCCGAGGTCGCGGGCTGGCTCTCGCCCAACCCGGGCGGCGTCGGACCCATGACCGTCGCGCTGCTCATGACGAACGTCGTCGAGGCTGCGGAGCGCGCCACCGCTTGACCCGGCATCCGGGAATGCGCCCGGCATAGGTAAGCCTCACCTATGCCGGGTGTATCCTGGGGGCGATGTCCGTTCACACGCACGAGGGCTCCGTCCGGGAGCACAGCGACGCCGCCTGCCGCGCGCCGCGGCACTCGCGCGTCCAGCACCTCATCACCGCCGACGAGTCGTCGCTCGCCGAGCTCGAGACGCTGCTGGCGACCCTGCCGATCTGCTCCACCGGTCGCGTGTTCATCGAGATCCCCGACGCGACCTGGGTCAGCGACATCCGCGTGCCCGCCCGCATGACGCTGACCTGGCTCGACCGCTCGGCCCGCACGGGGGCGCCCGGGACGGGGCGCGCGTGCCCGACCGGTCGCGCGCTCGCCCGCGCCGTCACGGCATGGGCCGACGAGATGATGTGCGACGAGGGCGATGCCACGCGCGTGCACCTGCTGGGCGGCTACCTCGGCACGGCCGACATCGTGGATCACCTCACCGAGCACCTCGGCGTGCCGGCGGACGCCATCCACGCGCCCGAGCGCTACCGGCTGCTCGCCCGCGACTGACGGGCGGGCGGGCGTTCCGCGCGCACGTAGCCGCCGTCCTCCAGCCCGGCCTCGATCTCGAAGCGATTGCGCATCGGATCGGTGCCGGCCAGCAGGTAGAGGATCGGCAGCAGCAGCCCGTAGCGGCGCCACTGCCGCACGTGCACGAGCTCGTGGGCGCGCACGCGCGCGCTCTCGGCGTCGCGGTGCGTGAGGTAGCAGCGGCCGACGCACACGCCGCCGCGCGCATGCGTCCAGCGCGGCATGCGGCGGAACACGAGCAGCTCGCCGTGGCGCTCGACCTCTCCCGTGCTCCACAGCCCGCCCCACGCGATGCCGAACGCGGTCGCGAGGTGGAAGCCGGCGCGACTGATCCACGAGTCGAGCAGGATGGTCGGGATGCGCCGGTCGAGCGTGCGGCCGTGCTCGAGGCGGAGCGCCGCGATCTCGCGCCAGTTGCCCGGGCGCGGCGGGGAGGGGAACGAGACCTTCACGCGAGCGACCCCACGAGCCGCAGGATCGTGCCCATGTCGTCGACGGCGGCCGCCGGCGTCGCGGGGGCGAACCCGGCGATCGTCGCGCCGGCCAGCGGCATCCGGGCGCGCAGCGCGCCGATCGCCGCCAGGAGCGCCACGGGCGAGAGCCCGAACGGAGCGGCCCGCGAGACGCCGGCGAGGTGGGCGGGATCGAGCACGTCCAGGTCGATGTGCAAGAACGCCCGCGTCGCACCCGTTGCCGCGACGGCGTCGGCGAGCGCTCCGGCGCCGGCCTCGATCTCGTCGCACGCGAGGCGCGCGAGCCCCGCCTCCGCGGCGTGATCCGCCTCCGCGGGCTCGAGATCGCGGGCGCCGGCGAGGATCACCCGCTCGGGCGCGATGCGCCCGGGCTCGAGGGCCAGGCCCGCGGCGCCGCCGCCCAGCACGGCGCGCAGCGCCATGCCCGAGAACGCACCGGACGGGCTCGTCTCGGGGGAGTGCAGGTCGCCGTGCGCGTCGAGCCAGACGACGGCGAGGTCGTCGGCGGCGAGGGCGTCGATGGCGGGCACCGAGACCGAGCAGTCGCCGCCGATGACGATCGCGGGGGAGTCCTCCGCGGCCACGGCGGAGGCGATGCTCTCGCGCACCCGCAGCAGGGAGCTGGCGCGCTGCACGCCGGTCTCGAGCTGCTCGCCCGCCTCCAGCGGCACCGCCACGCGCGTGCAGGCCGCGCTCGGCAGGTCGCCGGCGATCGCCTCTGCACCGTCGACGAGCGACATCGCGCGCGTCGAGGGCGAACCCTGCCATTGCGGAACCACGACGAACCGGACCATGGGGCCATTCTCTCCCGCGCGACGCGCGTTCGCCCCGCGTGGGCTCATCTTCGTCGCCCGGAGCCGCTTCGCGCCCGCCGCACACGCGACGGCGCCGCCCCGGATGATCCGGAGCGGCGCCGCGCGCGAGTGGGGGCGTCAGGAGGTGATGGCCTGCGTGTTCCCCGACTTGAGGGCGGCCAGGCGCGCCTCGACCTCGGTGAGCTGGCCCATGTCGTTCAGCTCATCGAACTGCGCGTCGAGCGACGACGCGGCGAGCTCGGCCTTGCCGGCGGCGAGCGCCTCCTGGCGGCGGATCTGCTCCTCGAAGCGGCCGAGGTCGCTCGTCGGGTCGAGCACGTTGATCGACTTGACGGCGTCGTGCACCTTGTTCTGGGCCTCGGCCGTCTTGGCGCGGGCGAGCAGCTCGCTGCGCTTCGACTTGAGCTCCTCGAGCTTCTGCTTCATGCCGTCGAGCCCGCCCTTGAGCTTCTCGACGACCTCGGTCTGCGCGGCGATCTGCGGGGCGACGGCCTTGGCGTCGTTCTCCTCCGCGATCTGGCGCTGCAGGGCGACCTTGGCGAGGTTGTCGAACTTCTCGGCGTCGGCGGTGTTGCCCGCCGCGCGCAGCTCGTCGGCCTTGCGGCTCGCCGCGAGGGCCTTGTTGCCCCACTCCTTCGCCGTCTCGAGGTCCTCGGCGTGGTCGCGCTCGAGCAGGCGCAGGTTGCCGATCGTCTCGGCGATCGCGGCCTCGGCGTCGGCGATGTTGTTCGTGAAGTCGCGCACGAGCTGGTCGAGCATCTTCTGCGGATCCTCGGCCTGGTCGATCAGCGCGTTCACGTTGGCGCGGATCAGGGTCGAGATGCGGCCGAAGATCGACTGCTTGGTCATGGTGGTTCCCTTCGTGGATGGTGCAGAGCGTCGAGTCGGTTCGTGAAGGTCTATGGCGAGTCTAGGAGCGCCGGCTATGGGTGCGCAGGACGAATTCGGCAGGGGGGACCGCTCGCTCGCGGAGGCGGATGTGCACCCGCGCCACGTCAGAACCTGCCGCCGCCGCGGCGCCCGCTGCGGCCGCCCGAGCGACCGCCGCCGAAGCCGCCGCCGCGCCGGCCCCCGCCGAAGCCGCCGCCGAGCCCGCCGCCCCAGCCGCCCGAGCGGCGCGAGCCGCCGCCGGAGAGCAGGCCGCCGATGATGCCGCCGATGATCGCGCCGCCGATGTCGCTGCCGCCCGATGAGCGGTAGCCGCCCGATCCGCCCATCATGCCGCCGCCCATCATGCCGCTCAGGTCGGACCGCGCCAGCTGCGAGGCCGACTCGGCCAGCTGCAGCGCGCGCTGCGCGTGCGGCAGCGCCTGCGCCGCGTCGGCGGCCTGCAGCGCCTCGGCGCGGGCGAGGGACGAGGCCGCCTCGGCCAGGCGCGTGCGCGCGTCGGCCCCGACGGCCCCGCGCCGCGCAGCGATGAAGTCCTGGGCGGCGGTCACCGCGCTGCGGGCCTGCAGGATCGTCTGGCCGAGCAGCTGCTGGGCCCGCTGGCCGTTCACGATGACGGCGTCGATCTGGTCGTTGGCGGCCTGCAGGTGCTGCAGCAGCACGCGTGGGCGCCGGGCGGAGCCCGACAGGTTCTGCCTGGCCAGCGCGATCGCCTGCTCGGTGGCGGCGATCGCGGGCGCCGCGTCGGCGGCGCCCGCGAGGTCGCGCGCCCTGGCCACGTCGCCCTCCAGCTCGGTCACGAGGGCGACGGCCTGTCGCTCGGCGGCCGTCAGCGTCGCGCCCAGCTCGGTGACGGCGCGCTCGAGGGCGACGGCCTGGTCGGCGGCCTGCTCGCCCACGACGATCGCGGCGGCCGCCTCGCCCGTGTCGCCCGCCGCCAGCAGCAGCTCGGCCTCCCTCAGCTCCGCCTCGGCCGTCGCCAGCCGGTCGCGGGCCTGCGCCGGGTTGTCCGCCACCTCCTGCAGGGCCTCCGACGCGTACGTGGCGCGCAGCGACTCGAGGGCGGCGGCGGCGCGCTGGTCGGCGCCGGTCGCCGCGGTCAGCGCCCGCCGGGCGTTCTCGAGCGCGGCCGGCGCGTTGCGCTCCACCTCGCGCAGGGTGCGGAACGTCTCGGCCTTCTCCTCGAGCGACTGCGCGGCGGCCTCGCAGAGGCGCAGGATCTCCTCGTTCCACGCGCGGGCCTGCCTCTCGCCGTCCGGCTCGGCGTCGCCGAGGCGCTGCCGCAGCTCGAACGCCTTCGCGAGGTTGCGCTTCGCCGCCTCCAGTGCGCGACGGAACTCGCCCGTCGCGTCCTCGCCGAACTGGGCGATCGCGAAGCCCAGCTCCTGCTCGCTCGACTTGACGGCGTCGTCGGTGGCCACCAGCGCCGAGGCGGCGCGCTGCTCGAGCTCCTCGAGCGGCACGGCGCCCGGCTCCGCGTCGTCCCTGGCCCGCGATCGGCGCACGAGCCACAGGATCAGCACCGCTCCGCCGATGAGGACGACGATCCCGATGATCCACGGGAGGGCACCCGATCCGCCCCGCGTCCGCTCCTCGACGGCGTCGGCCGCCGCATCCGCCACACCCGCCCAGTCGTCGGCGCGCAGGGGCTCCTCCACCGCGGTCTCGATGCGCGCGAGGTCGTCGTCGCTCAGGGGGCCCTCCGGGGCGGAGGAGACGTAGTACTGTCGGGCGTCCACGGCGATCGCCAGGAGGTACTGATCGGTGCCGAGCCCGTTCTCGGTCGCGACGGCGTCGGCCCAGGCGACACGGTCGCTCGGGGCGTCGAACTCGTCGACGTACACGATCCACAGGTCGATTCCCGTGTCCTCGCGCAACTGCTCGAGGCGCTCGTCCGCGGCGCGCTCCTCGGCGTCGGTGAGCGCGTCGACGGCGGGCAGGTCGAAGACGAACGAGTCGCCCAGGGTCACGGGCTCCGCCGCGCCCGCCGGCGATGCCGCCCCCATGAGCAGCGCCCCGGCCGCCACCGCCATCCACGTCGCCAGCCTGCGCATCGCGCCCCTCTCGCTCGGGGCGCGCCGGCTCTGCGCACGGCGGTCGCCCCGCCACGATCCTATTCACGGCCACGGACACGGGAAAGCGCGGCGGACGCGGCCCGGTCGGCGCCGACATCCCGGCGCGGGAACATACGCTGACAGGGATGGACGACAGATACGGACCCGACGTGCTCGCGACCGGGTGGCGCGATCGCGGCACGAAGCAGGCCAGGCGCGTGCCCGCGCAGATCGACCTCGTGGTCGAGGTGGCGGGCGACGGCTTCACCGGCGCGATCACGCGCCGCGAGGGGCCGCACGTGGAGCTCGAGGACCGCAAGGGCCGCAGGCGGCTGTTCCCGCTCGGCAAGGGCTTCCTCATCGACGGCGAGCCGGTGGAGCTCGTCGCGCCCTCCGCCCAGCCCCAGGGGCGGCGGCGCACGGCGTCCGGCTCGTTCGCCGCGGAGGACCGGCGGGCGCGCGTCGCGCTGCCCAGCCGCATCCTCGTGGAGGGCAAGCACGACGCCGAGCTCGTGGAGCGCGTGTGGGGCGACGACCTGCGCGCCGAGGGCGTGGCGGTGGAGTTCCTCGAGGGCATCGACGTGCTGGACGACGTGCTGCGCGCCGAGCCGCCGTCGGCCACGCGCCGCTACGGCGTGCTCGTGGACCACCTCGTGCCGGGATCGAAGGAGCAGCGGATCGCGGATGCCGTGGCGCGCGGACCGCACGGGGCGCACGTGCGCATCGTCGGGCACCCGTTCGTCGACGTGTGGCAGTGCGTCAAGCCGCAGGCGCTGGGCATCGCGGCGTGGCCCGTGGTGCCGCGCGGCACCGACTGGAAGACGGGCATCTGCCGCGGCCTCGGCTGGCCGGCCGAGGACCAGGCCGACATCGGCCGCGCGTGGCAGCACATCCTCTCGCGCGTCACGACCTTCCGCGACGTCGAGCCGGAGCTGCTCGGCCGCGTCGAGGAGCTCATCGACTTCGTGACGGCGCCGTAGCGGGGATCGGGCGATGCGGACACGGCGGCAGCGGCTCGCGCTGCGCGGAGCGGGGGCGTCGTTCGCGGCGAACCTCATCGCCGCCGTCTCGCACACCCTCGGCGGCGAGGACGCGCCCGCGCCGCTCGTCGTGCTCGGCATGATGGCGCTGCTGTGGGCGCCGTCCATGGCGCTCATGGGCCACCGGCCGCGCGCGGGCCGCATCGGGGCCACCGTGATCGTCGCGCAGGCGGCGTTCCACTCGGTCTACGCCGCGCTCGGCTTCCCCACGGGCGGAGCCGCGGGGCACGCCGGCCACGCGGGGCACGGGGCGCCGCTCGAGCTGGGATCGCTTGGCCCCGGCATCGAGGTGAGTCCGCTCATGGTGGCCGCGCACGTCGCGGCCGCGGCCGTCACCTTCGCCGTGCTGATGTTCGGCGAGCGCACGCTGCGGGCGATCCTCGAGTGGACGATCGCGTCGCTGCGGGCGCGCCTCGCCGCTCCCCGGCCGCGGATCGCGCCGCGCCGCGGCATCGTCACCGGGATCGTGCGCGCGCCCCGATCCGACCGTGCCTTCGCGCTCATCGGCCCGCGCCGGCCGCCCCTTCCTTCCCTCTGAATCCCCAACCATTCCGCGGTCCCGAGGGGACCGCCGGTTCCGCATGCTCAGAAGGAAGAACACATGAACACCCACCGCACCACCCGCACCGTCGCCCGCCCGCTGCGCCGCCTCGGCGCCGGCGTCGCCGTCGGCGCCGCGCTCGTCCTCGGCCTGCCGCTCGCCGCCGCCGCCCACGTCACCGTCTCGCCCGAGCAGGCGACCGGCGGATCGTACGAGGTCCTCACCTTCGCGTTCAGCCACGGCTGCGACGGCTCGCCGACCACCGCGCTGCGCATCGAGATGCCCGACGGCGTCGGCGCGGTCTCGCCCACCGTGCAGGCGGGCTGGGACATCGCGGTCGAGCACGACGAGGCCGACGGGCTGCCGAGCGCCGTGACGTTCACGGCCGAGCAGCCGATCCCCAACGAGCTGCGCGCCGCCGTGCAGCTGCAGATGCAGTTCTCCGCCGACGCGGAGGGCGCCCTCGCGTTCCCCGTCGAGCAGCGCTGCGCCGAGGGATCGGTCTCGTGGAGCGAGATCGCCGAGGAGGGGCAGGATCCCCACGCCCTCGACGCGCCCGCCCCCGTCGTGGCGGTCGCGGCCGGGGACGACGCGCACGGCGCGCACGCGGAGGAGGAGGCGGCCTCGGGCGATGAGGCGGCCTCGGACGCGGCGGGCTGGGGCCTCGCGCTGGGCGCGGGCGGCGCCGTGCTCGGCGCGGCGGCGCTGGCGACGTCGATCGTGGCGCTGCGGCGTAAGTGATTTTCTGAGTCTGCGCTTTCTTTTCAGAAGCGTCTGCGGGTTCTTTTCAGAAGCGTCTGCGCCGCTCGGGCACCCGCTGCGCGGGCGCCGCTCGCGCCTCGTTCTCGGCCGTCCGCCCGACCTGCGCGAGCTGGATGCCCTCGAGGCCCAGCTGCCACAGCTCGTCCAGCGCGAACGCCGCGGCGCCCT
>NZ_JBSFPT010000044.1:0-14555 GCF_053588335.1 Microbacterium sp. NPDC003461
GCCGCGGATGTAGCCCGCCCAGCTCACGGCCGCCACGAGCGCGAAGGCCACGCCGCCGGGGTGGCCCGCGACGCCGGGCCGGCGCCCATCCGCTGGACGTCGCGCCAGCTGCTCACCCGCATCGGCACGGTGCTGCAGTCGCCGGAGCACCAGCTGCTCGCCACGACGGTGCGCCGGGAGCTGGAGGTCGGGCCGCGGGCGCTCGGCCTGCCCGAGGCCGAGATCGCCGCGCGCGTGGGCGAGCTGCTCGAGCGCCTGCGGTTGTCGGCGCTCGCCGAGGCCAACCCCCACACGCTCTCCGGGGGCGAGAAGCGGCGTCTCACGGTCGCGGCGATGCTCGCGACCCGCCCGCGCGTGATGGTGCTCGACGAGCCGACGTTCGGGCAGGACGCGCGCACGTGGGCCGAGCTGGTCGCGATCATCGCCGCGCTGCGCGACGGCGCCGGCGACGATCCGGGCGCGGGCATCGTCGCGGTCACGCACGACGCCGACGTGCTCCAGGCCCTCCACGCGCGCTGCCTCGCGCTCACGGGAGCGCGCCGATGATGATGCCGGCGCCGCCGCGGGCCAGGGGCCCGATCGCGGGGGCGAATCCCGCCGCCAAGCTCGCCGCCGCGCTCGTCATCGCGTTCCCGCTCGTCTTCACGATCGACTGGGTCTCGGCCGCCGTGGCGCTCGCGCTCGAGATCCCGCTGCTTCTTGCGGCCGGTCTGACGAGCCGGCAGTTCTGGATGCGCACGCTGCCGGTGTGGATCGCCGCGCCGCTCGCCGGGGTCACGATCGCGCTGTACGGCCAGGCCGACGGCGCCGTGCACGTGGAGTGGCTGTTCGTGCGGATCACCGACGGCTCGCTCGCGCTCGCCGTCGCCACCGTCTTCCGCGTGCTCGCGATCGCGCTGCCCGGCATCGCGCTGTTCGCGACCGTGGATCCCACCGACCTCGCCGACGCGCTCTCGCAGCGGGTGCGGCTGCCGGCCCGCTTCGTGCTCGGCGCCCTGGGCGGCATGCGCCTCATCGGGCTGCTCGTCGACGACTGGCGCGAGCTCGAGGTGGCGCGCCGCGCGCGCGGCGTGGCCGACACCGGCCGGGTGCGGCGCGTGCTCGGGATGGCGTTCGCGCTCGTCGTGCTGGCGATCCGGCGCGGGTCGACGCTCGCGACCTCGATGGAGGCGCGGGGCTTCGGCGCACCCGTCGAGCGGACCTGGGCGCGCACGTCGCCGTGGGGTGCGCGCGAGTGGGCGCTGATCGCGGCGGGCGCCCTCATCTCGGGCATCGCGGTCGCGGCGGCCGTCGTCACCGGCTCCTGGAACTTCATCCTCGGCCCGTCCTGAGCGGTGGCGGGTTCGGCGCAGGAGGCGGCAGGTCAGTCCGGCACGTCGACGACGCGCTCCTCGCCCACCGCGGGGGCGAGAGCCCCGAGGGTCCAGGCCGCCAGGTCGGCGCGCAGGGCGTCGAGCGCGGCGGCGGGGACCCACGCCGTCAGCTGCGCGACGGCGCCGTACTCCGGCGGATCGAGGACCGCGTCGTGCGCGTGCGCCCAGGCGCGCAGGAGGTTGTCGAGCCGGCCGGCGTCGGCGTGCGGCGCGTCGATCCGCACGCGGGTGAGGGAGCGGCGATGCACGATGCGCGCCGCGTCGAGCGCGTCCGAGACCGCCTGGCCGTACGCGCGCACGAGGCCGCCGGCGCCCAGCTTGACGCCGCCGAAGTAGCGCGTCACGACGGCCACGACATCCGTCATCCGTCGCCGCCGCAGCACCTCGAGCATCGGCACCCCGGCCGTGCCCGACGGCTCGCGGTCGTCGGAGGAGCGCGCGTGCTCGCCGCGCACGCCCGTGATCATCGCGACGCAGTTGTGCCGCGCGTCCCAGAACTCCCGGCGGATCCCCGCGATGAACGCGTCCGCCTCGGCGACCGACGCCACCGGCGCGAGGTGGCAGAGGAACCGCGACCTCTTGATCTCGAGCTCGCGATCCACCCGCTCGGCGATCGTCGCGGGGTGCTCCTCGGCCATCCGTCGAGGCTAACGCGCGGCCGGGCCGGGCGCCCGATCAGGTCGCGTGCCAGAGCCGGTCGTAGTAGTCCAACCGGGCCGGGTCGGGGTCCACGCCGTACGCCTCGAGCAGCGCGCCATCCCAGCCGGGCCCGAAGTTGTACCCCGCGCTCCACACGGCCGGCGCGAGATCCGCCCAGCGGTCGGCCACGCCGAGGCTGCCGAGGTCGACGTGCGCCGCCCATCCGCGCTCGTCGACGAGCGTGTTCGGGCAGCACGCGTCGCCGTGGCAGGCGACGAGCCGGTCGATCGGGGGCGGATCGCGCAGCTCGGGCGGCACGATCGTGCCGCGCTCGGCGGCCGCGGCGATCCGTGCCGGCACGCTCCAGTCCCACGGGCACTCGGCCACGGGGAAGGCGTCGTGCATCGCCCGCAGCCCCGCGCCGACGGCCCGCACCGCCTCGGCCGGATTCGCGAAGCCCCACTCCGACACCGCCGACCACGCCGGGATCGCCTCGGTCACGAGCCACTGCTCGTCGCCGGTCGCCCCGTGCGCGAGCACGCGCGGCCCGCGCACGAACCGCCCGGCCCACCCCAGCCGCTCCGCCTCGCGCGGCAGATCCAGCCCCGGGCGCCTGGGCGCCCACTTCACGTACCGGTCGCCGGCGCGGAACGTGAGCCCGCCGAGCACGTTCCGCCACACCGGCTCGAGCGGCTCGGGCCCGGCCAGTGCCCGCACGCGCTCGGGCACGTCGATGCCGGGCAGCGGAACGCTCATCCCCCGATGATGCCACCGCGTCCACACCGCCGAGCCCGCGCCCGATCCGCGAACCCGCCCCGGATCGGGCGCGGGTTCGGCGAACGAGGGCGGGTTCGGCGGAGGAGGAGAGGGGGAGGGGTCAGCCGCCGAAGAGCGGGGTGAGCGCGGTGATCAGCTGGTAGACGCCCAGGGCGACGAACACCACCGTCGTGACGACGAGCGCGGTGTTCGTGTGCCAGCGGTTGCGGAACTCGCGCGGCACGCGATCCGTGTTCAGGATCGGCAGCAGCGTGATCGCGAGGAACGGCATGAACAGCGCGCCGAGGGCCCCGTACAGCAGCACGAGGAAGATCGGCTGCTCGAGGAACAGCAGCAGCATCGCGGGGAAGGTCAGCCAGATCAGGTACACGCGGAACCACTTGCCGTTCAGGCGCGAGTCGGGGTGGGCCGAGCCCTTGCCCGTGACGTTGCCCATGAAGTCGGCGAACATCAGCGAGACGCCGTTCCACACGCCCAGCACCGACGAGAAGCCCGCGGCCCAGAAGCCGATGAGGAACCAGACGCCGATGAAGTCGCCGTAGCGCTCGCGCAGCACGGTGTCGAGGTCGAGCAGGCCCGCGTCGCCCGACGACAGCGCGACGCCCGCCGCCTGCACCACCTCGACGCCCACGATGAGCATCGAGATGACGAAGATGCCGGTCACGATGTAGGCGACGGTGTTGTCGATGCGCATGACGCGCATGAACTGGGGCTTGTCCCAGCCCTTCTCGCGCAGCCAGTAGCCGTAGGCGGCGAGCGTGATGGTGCCGCCGACGCCGCCCGCGAGGCCGAGCGTGTAGAAGATCGAGTTGTCGCCCTCGGGCAGCAGCGGCACGAGGCCCGTGAGCACCTGGAGCACGTTGGGCGCGGCGATGACCGCGAGGATGACGATCGTCACGAACATGATGCCGACGAGCGTGGCGGTGATCTTCTCGAAGACCTTGTACTTGTTGAACCAGACGAGCACGAAGCCCAGCAGGCCCGTGAGGATCGCCCACGGCCACAGCTCGGTGAAGACCGTGCCCTGCAGCGCCGGCACGTCGCGCACCAGCGCCGCGATCGGCAGCGCCGTGGAGCTCATGGCGCTCGCCGCGTAGACGACGCCCCAGACGACGATGTACGGCGCGAAATACCAGACCGGCCAGCGGCCGAGCGAGCGCCAGCCCTCGAAGATCGTCCGGCCGGTCGCCACGGTGTAGCGGCCGGCGCCCTCCACGAGCACGATCTTCAGGATGACGCCGAGGACCACGGCCCACAGCAGCGCGTACCCGTAGTTCGATCCCGCCACGAGGGTGGCCACCATGTCGGCGGAGCCCACGCCCGTCGCGGCCACCACCAAGCCGGGGCCGATGACCTTCCACTTGGGGGTCTGATCCTGCGGTACGGACATGGTCCTCCTCGTTGGGGACGGTGGGGCCGCATCGCTGCGGCGGCGGATGACGGGGCTCCGGGTCGCGGAGCCGTGCCGATTCTAGTCGGGCGTGCGCGCGCGGTCCGCACGGGCGTTCTCGCAGGGCGCGCCCGATAGCCTGGGGGCATGGCCGAGATCCCCACCCCGACGCGCGCCGACGAGCCGCGCGGCACCGCCGGCGCCGTGCGCCAGGTGCGGCCGCGCACCGAGGGGTGGCAGCAGGCCAAGGACGAGACCGGCCGCCCGCTGCTGCAGTTCGCCAGCCCCAAGCGCGGCAAGCCGCCCGTGCACCTCGCCGACCTCACGCCGGAGCAGCGCGTGGAGAAGGCGAAGGAGCTGGGCCTGCCCGGCTTCCGCGCCAAGCAGCTCGAGACGCACTACTTCCAGCATTGGACGAGCGACGCGTCCGCGATGACGGATCTGCCGAAGGACGGCCGCGAGGAGCTCGTCGCCGGCCTGCTGCCCACGCTGCTCACCGAGGTGCGCCGCCTGCAGACCGACGACGGGAACACGATCAAGTTCCTGTGGAAGCTGCACGACGGCGCGCTCGTCGAGTCGGTGCTCATGCGCTACCCGGGCCGCATCACGCTGTGCGTGAGCTCGCAGGCCGGCTGCGGCATGAACTGCCCGTTCTGTGCGACCGGGCAGGCGGGCCTGACCCGCAACATGTCGGCCGCCGAGATCGTGGAGCAGGTCGTGCGCGCGAACGCGCTGATCCGCGAGGGTCACCTGGGCACTGCCGAGCACCCGGACGAGCGGGTCACGAACATCGTCTTCATGGGCATGGGAGAGCCGCTGGCCAACTACGCCCGCGTCATGCACACCCTGCGAGTGATGACCGACAAGGACCACGGGCTCGGCATGAGCGCCCGCGGCATCACCGTGTCGACGGTGGGCCTCGCCCCCGCGATCCGCAAGCTCACGGACGAGGGGCTCCCCGTCACCTTCGCGCTCTCGCTGCACGCGCCCGACGACGAGCTGCGCGACGAGATGATCCCCGTGAACTCGCGCTGGAAGGTCGACGAGGTGCTCGACGCCGCGCGCGCCTACTTCGACAGGACGGGGCGCCGCGTCTCGATCGAGTACGCGCTCATCCGCGACATGAACGACCACCCGTGGCGCGCCGTGATGCTCGCCGAGAAGCTCAACGCCCGCGGCCGCGGCTGGGTGCACGTGAACCCGATCCCGCTGAACCCGACGCCCGGCTCGGTGTGGGACGCGTCGACCAAGGCGGCGCAGAACGAGTTCGTGCGCATCCTCAACGACGCCGGCATCCCCACGACGATCCGCGACACCCGCGGCATGGAGATCGACGGCGCGTGCGGCCAGCTCGTCGCGACGGAAGAGGACGAGGCCGCCGCCGCGACCGCCTGATCCGGCATGCGGCCGGGGCGTGATCGCCTAGGCTCGGAATCGCCCGGCGACGCGGCCGGGCGATGACGCCGAGGGAGAGCTCATGTCGGACGCACCCGTGCTGCTGGAGGTCGAGGGCGGCTTCGCTCGCATCACGCTGAATCGCCCGGATCGCCTCAACGCGTTCGACGCCGAGATGGCGCGCGCGTGGGAGCGGGTCACCGCAGAGGCGGTCGGCCGCGACGACGTGCGGGCGATCATCCTGCAGGGCGCCGGGCGTGCGTTCTGCGCCGGCGGCGACGTGCGCGCGATGGCGGCCGAGCTGAGCTCGGGCGCGCAGGTGGGCGAGCTGGCCCGCGTGATCAACCGCGGCATCCTGGCCCTCACCGAGTCGGCGATCCCCGTGGTCGCCGCCGCGCACGGCACGACCGTGGGCGGCGGGCTCGGCATCCTGCTCAGCAGCGACTGGGCGGTCGTGGGCGAGGACTCGCGCATCGGCTGCGGCTACGCGGGGGTGGGCCTCACGCCCGACCTGTCGGTGTCGGCGCACCTGGCCGCCGCGGTCGGCGAGCGCCGCGCGCTGCAGCTGGCGCTCGGCGACCGGCTGCTGCCGGCGGCCGAGGCGCGCGAGTGGGGCCTCGTGGCCGAGGTCGTCGCGCCCGAGAGCGTCGCCGCGCGGGCCGAGGAGGTCGCGCGCGCGTGGGCCGCCGGTGCCTCGCGGGCGCTGGGCGAGGCGAAGCGGCTGCTGCGCTCGCGCCCCGGCCGGTCGTTCGCGGCGCAGCTCGACGAGGAGGCCCGCACCATCGGCGAGGCCTTCGAGCGCGCCGAGGCCCGCGAGCGGATCGCCGCCTTCGCGGCCCGCTCGCGCGGCTGACTCGGGTCAGCGCTCGAGCAGGCGCACGTCGCCGAAGCGCGCCGCGACCTTCGCGATCCAGTCGTCGCGGCGCATCGCGTACCAGCCGAACGCCATGAGCACGACGGTGGCGGCGAAGACCCCGAACCCCACCCAGTTGACGGCGTCCTGGCCGCCGTACATGTGGTTGAGATTGCGCAGCGCGCCGGTGGCGAGCACGAGCCCGACGTGCACGAGCGTGAAGGCGACGAAGAAGAGCATCGTCGGCCAGTGCAGCGCCTTCGCGACGCGCGCGGAGAGCAGGCCGTCGAGCCGCGCGGGCCAGAACGCGCTGAGTCGCCAGCCGGTCACCGCCGCGACCGGCGCGGCGAGGAAGACGATCGCGAAGTACGCCAGCTGCTGCAGCGCGTTGTAGTGCACCCAGCCGTTGTGCGTGGGCCAGTCCAGCGACACGTACTGCAGCAGCGCCGAGACCGCGTTCGGCAGCACATCCCAGCTCGTCGGCACGATGCGCACCCAGTGGCCGCTCGCGAACAGCAGCACGACGAACACGACGCCGTTCGCGAGCCACAGCAGGTCGACGGCGAGGTGGCCCCACAGCGCGAGCGACAGGCGGCGGCGCTTCACGCGCCGCGAGGTCCACAGCCCGCCCGAGCGGCTCTCGAAGCGGAACCGCAGCCCGGAGCGGACGATCAGCACGAGGAAGAACGCGTTCAGGAAGTGCGTCCACGACACGAAGGCCGGGATGCCCTCGGCCGTGTCGGCGGGCAGCGGCGCATCGCCGGGGAACGCCTCGAGGAACGAGCGGATCGGCTCCGTCGGCAGCAGCGCGCGCACCGCGAACACGGCGCACCAGGCGAGGACGACGAGCGCGGCCGCCGCGAACACACCCGACAGCGCCTGGATCCAGGTGGGGCGCGGGCGGGGCGTGGTCACCCCGCCATTCTCCCGGATGTCGCCCGGGAACCCGTCGCACACCGGGGGAGCGCGGCTCGAAGGGGGAAATCGGCTGAGCTCGAGGGTAGACGGGTAGACGGGTAGAAGGCGCGGGGTAGAATGGCACCCGTGAGCCTGAACATCAAGAACGACGCGGTCGTCGCATTGGCCCGCGAGCTCGCCGCGCGGCTGGGCTCGACGCAGGTGAGTGCCCTGGAGGTGGCGCTTCGCGAGAAGCTCGAGCGCCTGGAGGCCGGCGAGCCGATGCCCGACGAGCAGGATCGCCGCCGCGAGATCGACACGCTGCTGTCGCGCGTGTGGCAGGAGACGGAAGCGTGGCCGTCGTCGGGCGCGCTCGGCGCGGAGCTGTACGACGAGAACGGCCTGCCCGCATGATCCTCGACACCTCGGCGGTCCTCGCCGTGCTGCTGCGCGAGGAGGGGTGGTCGGAGGTGGATCGGGCCGCCTTCTCCGCGGAACGGCTGTCGATATCGGCCGCGACCTCGGTGGAGCTGGCCGCAGTGCTGGCCGGGCGCCGCAATCCGGTCGTCGAGCGTCTCGCCGACGACCTGCTGCGGCTCTGGCGCGTGGAGATCGTGCCGTTCGACGCCGAGCAGGCTCGCATCGCCCAGCAGGCCTACCGCGACTTCGGTCGGGGCTGCGGGCACCCGGCCCGGCTGAACCTGGGCGATTGCTTCAGCTACGCGCTCGCGCGCGCCCGGGGCGAAGAGCTGCTGTTCGTCGGGGAGGACTTCGGCCACACCGACATCCGACCGGCGCTGTCTTAGCCCGCGACGCTCTGCGCCGTGAGCGAGATGGCGGCGGCCGACGTGCGCAGCAGCTCGAGCTCGGCGTCGTCGAAGCGCGTCTCGCGGATCGGGAACGCGCCGGCCGCGTTCACGATCGACGGCACCGACAGCGCGACGCCGTCGATGCCGTGGAAGCCGCTGAGCACCGTCGACACGGGCAGCACGGCCCCCTCGTCATCCAGGATCGCCTCCACGATGCGCGTCACCGACAGGCCGATGCCGTAGTTCGTCGCGCCCTTGCCCTGGATCACCCGGTAGGCGGCGTCGCGCACCTCGATCGCGATGGCGTCGAGCTCCTCGCGGCGGAAGCCGTCGAAGCCCGGCGCGCGCCAGTCGAGCAGCGGCACGGGGCCGATCGTGGCGCTCGTCCACAGCGGGAACTCGGTGTCGCCGTGCTCGCCCACGATGTGCGCGTGCACCGACCGCGTGGCCACGCCGGCGGCCTCGGCCAGCTGCACGCGCAGCCGCGAGGTGTCGAGCACGGTGCCGGATGCCATCACCCGCTCCGGCGGCAGGCCGGTCGCCTGCTGCGCGATCACCGCGAGCACGTCGCACGGATTCGTCACGATGACGAAGATCGCGTCGGGCGAGGCCTCGAGCAGCCGCGGCATCATCGTGGCGATGATCCGCGCGTTCGTCGCGGCGAGGTCCATGCGCGTCTGGCCGGGCGCCTGCTTCGCGCCGGCCGTGATGACGACGACGTGCGACCCCGCCGTCACGGCGATGTCGGAGCCGCCCGTGATGCGGCTCGATCCGGTGAAGTTCGTGCCGTGGGCGAGATCGAGCACCTCGGCCTCGACCTTCTGCGCGGCGATGTCGTACAGCACCACGTGGCGGGCCGCCTTGCGGATGAGCATGGCGTACGCGCTGCTCGCCCCCACGGCTCCGGCCCCGACGACGGTGACCTTGGCGTTCTCGATGGCACCCATGCGGCCAGTCTGTCAGCGGGGCGCCGGCGCGGGAAGGCCCGATCCGGCGCCGGGGAGGGGCTCAGGGAGCGGTCAGCCGCGCGCGGCGACGCCGGCCGCGTAGCCGGCGGCGTAGGACTCCTCCGCGCCGGTGTGGAACATGTCGCGCTCGGCGGGGCGGACGATCGAGCGCGCGCCCGGCAGGTCGAGCGGGCCCACGAGGTCGGCGCGGCCGCGCACCACCGCCACGGGGCGCCCCGCCGTCTTGCGCTTGACGAGGTCGGCGGCGGCGGCCAGCTCGTCCGCGACGCACGGCAGCGTGACGGCGAGCTCGCGCCCCTGCGCGTCGACCTGGCCGCGCAGGTCCTCGAACACGCGCACGCCGGCGGCGCCGATCGCGTGGTCGGTCTGGCCGTCCCGCCATGCGCGCCCGAGGGTGTCCGAGACGATCACGCCCACCTCGGCGCCGAGCCCCAGCCGCAGGCCGGTCGCGAGCGCACGGGCGGACGCATCCGGATCCTCGGGGAGCAGCAGGACCGTCCCTTCGGGGGTGTTCGACGCGTCGACGCCTGCGGCGGCGGCGATGATGCCGAGGCGGCTCTCGACGATGCGCGTGCGCGAGCCGTTCGGCCAGGTGCGCTCGGCGACGACCCGCACGGTCTCGGCGGTGATGGCGTCCTCGCGGTCGTCCGCCCGCACGAAGCGGCCCTCGGCCTTGGAGACGATCTTGCTCGTGACGACCAGGATGTCGCCGTCGCGCAGGGTGTCGCCCGCGGCGGCGGCGATGACGGCGACGAGGTCGTCGCCCGCGCGGACCTCGCCGATCCCCTCGAGCGCCCAGACCTGCAGCGATCCGGGGACCGACTCAGGCACGGGAGAAGCGCACCTCGGTGAGCGTCTCGCCCAGGAAGGGCTCCTGGCGCTCGACGCCGTCGAGCCGGAAGCCGCGCTTTTCGTAGAAGCCGGTGCCGCCCGGGTAGTTCTTCGCGATCCAGCCGTACAGCGGCTCGCCGTCGTCGACCACGGCGTCGAAGAGGGCGCGGCCGATGCCCTTGCGGTGCCACGAGTCGAGCAGGTACACGAAGTAGAGCTCGCGGGGCGCCGGCGCGTCGTCGTCGCGGGCGGGGCCGGAGGCGGCGAAGCCCACGATCTCGCCGTCGACGAGGGCCGCGGCGTGGCGGTGCTCGGGGCCGCGCTGCGCGTAGTGGGTCCACAGGTCGGCCAGGCGCTTGGGCGAGACGGCCTCGAGCGTGGCCTTCGACACCATGCCGTCGTAGGTCTCGTGCCACACCTGGGCGTGGACACGGCCCATCGCCTCGGCGTCGACGTCTCGGATGGGGCGGATCAGCACGTCGGTGGCTTCCATGGCCAGACACTAACCCCCTGCGGGGAACGGAGCGAAATCGGTCTCGTCTCGTAGGCTGGGCCCATGCCTGCCGCGCCGCACAGCGACCTGATCGACGAGGCCGTCGCCCTCGCCCGGCGCTGGGTGCTGCAGGCCGCCGAGGTCGAGCAGGACCCGGCCGCGGAGCGCCTCGCGGGAGTGCTGCGCGATCCGAACGGGCTCGACTTCACGGTCGGCTTCGTCGACGGGGTGATGCGGCCGGAGAGCCTCACCGCCGCGGCCCGCAACCTCGCGAGGATCGCGCCGCTGGCCCCCGGCTTCCTGCCGCTGCCGCTGCGGGCGGCCGTGCGCGCGGGCGGTGCCGTCGGGCCGATCGCGCCGGCCGCCGTCATCCCCCTCGCCCGCCGCGTGCTGCGCGCGATGGTCGGGCATCTCATCGTCGACGCGCGCCCGGAGAAGCTGGGGCCGGCGATCGAGCGGCTCCGCCAGGGCGGCGCACGGCTGAACCTCAACCTGCTCGGCGAGGCCGTGCTGGGCGAGCAGGAGGCGCAGCACCGCCTGGCGGGCATCCACGCGCTCGTGGAGCGCGACGACGTGGACTACGTCTCGGTGAAGGTGTCGGCGATCGCCTCGCACCTGTCGATGTGGGCGTTCGACGAGATCGTCGAGCGCGTCGTCGAGCGGCTCACGCCGCTGTACCTCACCGCGGCGGGCAACGGCACGTTCCTGAACCTCGACATGGAGGAGTACCGCGACCTCGACCTCACGATCGCGGTGTTCACGCGGCTGCTCGAGAAGCCCGAGCTGCGCCGGCTGCGCGCCGGCATCGTGCTGCAGGCGTATCTGCCCGACGCCCTGCCGGCGCTCGACGAGCTCACCGCCTGGGCGACCGCGCGCGTCGACGCCGGCGGCGCCCCCATCAAGGTGCGCCTCGTGAAGGGCGCGAACCTCGCGATGGAGCGGGTCGACGCGGCGATGCACGACTGGCCGCTCGCCCCCTACTCCTCGAAGCTCGACACCGACGCCAACTACGTGCGCTGCCTCGACGCCGCGCTCACCCCCGAGCGGACGCGGGCGGTGCAGCTGGGCGTCGCCGGGCACAACCTCTTCGACATCGCGTACGCGTGGCACCTCGCGAACCGCCGCGGCGTGGCGGGCGCCGTCGAGTTCGAGATGCTGCTCGGCATGGCGCAGGGCCAGGTGAAGGCGGTGTCGAACACGGTCGGCCCCGTGCTGCTCTACGTGCCGGTGGTCGCCCCGGCCGAGTTCGACGTGGCGATCAGCTACCTCGTGCGGCGCCTCGAGGAGAACGCCTCGAGCGAGAACTTCCTCTCGGCGGCGTTCGGGATGGCCGAGGACGGATCGCTCTTCGCGCGCGAGCGGGATCGGTTCGTGGCGTCCGTGCGCCGATCGGTCGATCCCTCGCTGCCGACGGGCCCGAACCGCCGCGCCCGCCGCCGCGCGACCGAGGCCTCGGACGCCGCGCCCGCGGCCGAGGAGCAGCTGACGCAGGCGGTGCTCGACATCGCACGCGGGCACGACGAGCCCGACCGCCGGTTCGAGCAGGACACATGGGTGGAGACGGCCGTGTTCCAGGCGGTGGAGTCGGCCGACGCCACGGGGGCACCCGGCTTCCGCAACACCCCCGACACGGATCCGGCGCTGCCGGAGAACCGCGAGTGGGCGCGGGAGGTGCTCGCCCGGGTGCCGGCCTCGACGGCCGGCACGGCGACCGTCGAGGCCGCGCGCGTGACCGACCGCGACGCGCTGGAGCGGATCGTGCAGCGCGTACGAGCGGCGGGCGAGGCATGGGGCGCCACCCCCGCCGCCGAGCGCGCCGAGGCGCTGCGCCGGGCCGCCCAGGCGCTCGACGCGCGCCGGGGCGCCCTCATCGAGGTGGCAGCCTCCGAGACGGGCAAGGTGTTCGCCGAGGCCGACGTCGAGGTGAGCGAGGCCGTCGACTTCGCGAACTACTACGCGGCGAACGCGTCCGAGCTCGACGCGGTGCCGGGCGCCCGGTTCGAGCCGTCGCGCGTGACCGTGGTGGCGCCGCCGTGGAACTTCCCCCTCGCGATCCCGGCCGGCAGTGTGCTCGCGGCGCTCGCCGCGGGATCCGGCGTCGTCTTCAAGCCGGCCCCGCAGGCGCGGCGGTGCGCGGCCGTCGTGGCGGAGGCCCTGTGGGACGCCGGCATCCCGCGCGAGCTGCTCGCGCTCGTCGACCTCGACGAGGACGAGCTGGGGCGCGAGCTCGTCTCGCACGCGGACGTGGACCGCGTGATCCTCACGGGATCGTGGGAGACGGCGCAGCTGTTCCGCAGCTGGCGGCCGGACCTGCCGCTGCTGGCGGAGACGAGCGGCAAGAACGCGATGATCGTCGCCCCGTCGGCCGACCTCGACCTGGCGGCCGCCGATCTCGTGCGCAGCGCCTTCTCGCACGCGGGGCAGAAGTGCTCGGCGGCGTCGCTCGCGATCCTCGTCGGTCCCGTCGGTCGCTCCAAGCGCTTCGCGAGGCAGCTCGTCGACGCCACGCGCTCGCTGCGCGTGGGGCCGCCGTCCGATCCCCTCAGCGAGGTCGGGCCGCTCATCGAGACGCCGCGGCCCTCGAGCAAGCTGCACTGGGCGCTGACGACGCTCGACGCGGGCGAGCAGTGGCTCGTGAAGCCGCAGGAGGTGCCGGGCGGAGACGGCCGGTACTGGACCCCCGGCATCCGCGTGGGCGTGCGGCCGGGCTCGCGCTTCCACTCCGAGGAGTTCTTCGGCCCCGTGCTGGGCGTCATGCACGCGCCCACGCTCGAGGCGGCCATCCGCCTGCAGAACGCCGTCGACTACGGCCTCACCGCCGGGCTGTACACGCAGGATCCGGAGGACCTGGCGGCGTGGCTGCGCCGGGTCGAGGCGGGCAACCTCTACGTCAACCGCGGCATCACGGGGGCGATCGTGCAGCGCCAGCCGTTCGGCGGCTGGAAGCGCTCGTCCGTCGGCGCCGGCACGAAGGCCGGCGGGCCGCACTACCTGATCGGGCTCGGCGACTGGCGCGCGACGAACGGCGGCGCCGCGGGGCGCAACCTCCACCTTCGGGGGCTCGACACCCGCATCACGGCGCTCATCGAGGCCGCCCAGCCCTCGCTCGGCTACGACGAGTTCGAGTGGCTGCGTCGCGCGGCGCTGTCGGACGCGGTCGCGTGGGATCGCGAGTTCGGCCGGATCAAGGACGTCTCGCGCCTCGGTGTGGAGCGCAACCTGTTCCGCTACCGGCCGGTGCCCGTGGCGGTACGGGCGACGGCCGACGCCGGCCGGCAGGAGGTGCTGCGCGTGCTCATCGCGGGCATCCGCACCGGCGGTGCGTTCACGCTGAGCCTGCCGGTGGGGCTGCCGGCGCCGGTGCGCCGCGCGCTGGGCGACCTGCGCATCCCGGTTCACGTCGAGTCGGACGAGGACTGGATCGCCCGGATGGCACGCCCGGCCGCCGAAGCCGGGTCGGCCGCGGACCTCGGATCGGCGGCGGAACGCAGCGGCGACGCCGCGGAGGCGAAGCGAGCACCGCAACCTTCCGACGCGGACGACGCCGAGGCCCAGCTGGTCGACCTCGTCGATCCGCGCGCGGCGGACGTCGCCCGCCCGCCGCGCGTGCGCCTGATCGGCCCGCGCGCGTCCGTGCGCGCCCTGCATGGCGCGCTCGCCGAGGCGGTGCACGGCGACCCCGACCTCGCGATCTACGCGGGCGAGGTCACCACGGCGGGCCGCCTCGAGCTGCTGCCGTTCCTGCGCGAGCAGGCCATCTCGATCACCGCCCACCGCTTCGGCACCCCGGACCGCACCTTCGCCGACGTCATCTGATCCGCTACACCCGGCCACGGCAACCGACGGGCGCAACCGATCAGTTCAACCGAACGGTGAAACCCCACGGTCGCTGAACCCCAGCAAGTCCAAGACGGTTGTGGTGGTCGCTTCATCTCCGCGGCTGCGCCGCTCCGTTCAGCAACCGATCAGTTCAACCGATTCGCGCGCCCCTCCACACCAACCGGTCACTGTGCGAGCGCGAAGCGCGAGCGTGCGGCCGCCGATGCGGCGCGCAGCGCCGCCTCGCCGGCGCGGGACGCGACGGCGCGAGCACGCGACGATCTCCAGCAACCCCACCTTCCGCGCCGGAC
>NZ_JBSFPT010000045.1:0-13657 GCF_053588335.1 Microbacterium sp. NPDC003461
CCGGAGCTTCGGTCACGCTGAAGTTCGCCCGCACCGGCGCCTGGCAGAACGTCTCCAGTCAGTGGTGGCAGGGCGCGTCACGCGAAGAGGACGCGACGCCCATCGTCATCGGGCCCGAGGGCTCGGCTCCGTTCGTCGCCGACGCGTGGCTCGCGCCGGGCGTGAGCGTGACGGGTCGGTTCATCGACGCGCTGACCGGTCAGCCGGTCGCCGGCGTGTCGTTCGACGGCGGCACCAGCGGCGCCGACGGGCGGTTCACCACGAACTTCGACGGTGCCGGTGACGTGGTCCTTGAGACCTACGCCTCGCCGCTGTACGTCGCCTCCCGCACCGCGGTCACCCTGCCCGCCGAGGGCTTGGCCGACGTCGAGGTCGCACTCCAGCGCGGATACACGATCTCGGGCACGGTCACCGCCGCCAACAACGGCGTGCCGCTGTCGAACGTGTCGGTGCGGGTCACCTCGGCCGCCGACCCCTGGGCCGACTCCTACTCGGTCTCGACCGGCGCAGACGGCAGGTCCACCGTGCCGGCGCGCGAGCCCGGGCGGTACAAGCTCGAGGTCGACAACTGGAACGGCCTCTACGTCTCGCAGTGGTACGATGCGGCGACCGGCTTCGACGACGCGACCGTCATCGACATCGTGGATGCGCCGGTGACCGGCATCGACCCCCGCCTCTCGCTCGGCGGAATCGTGACCGGCCGCATCGTCGGCGCCGACGGACAGCCGCTCTCGGGCGCGACGGTCGGCGTCGCCACGGCGCCGGAGTCCGGCGTGGCGCGGCTCTTCTCGGGCTTCTTCGCACTGTTCGCGGGCGGCCCGACCACGAGCCCCATCCTCGACATCGAGACGACGACGGATGCGAACGGGAACTTCCGGCTCCCGCCGCTCGAGCCCGGCGACTACACGCTCTACGTCTACACGCCCGAGCTCGGCACCACCTGGTATAACGGCAAGGCCACGCGCGCCGAAGCGGATGTCATCCACGTCGGACAGGGTCAGACCGTGCCGCTCGCGGGCGACCTCCAGCTGCCGGCTCTGTCGGAGGGGGAGATCCCGCGCACGCCCGAGCAGTCGCTGAGCGACGCGTTCGAGATCGTCGCGCACCCCGCGACGCAGAGTGTCGACGAGGGCTCCGACGTCACCCTGTCCGCGCTCGCCTCGGGCGACCCCGTGCCGAGCGTGCAGTGGCAGCGCCGTGACGCGGGCAGCAACACCTGGGTCGACATCGACGATGCGACCTCGACGCAGGTGGTGCTGACGGCATCCGTGTCCGACGACGGCGCCGCGTACCGCGCCGTGTTCACGCAGGGCGACGAGACGCTGCAGACGGATGCTGCGACCCTCACGGTCATCGCGGCGCCCACCGCACCGGTGGCGCCCGCCGCGCCGACGGCGTCGGACATCACCACACACGGCGCGACGCTGACGTGGTCCGCGCCGGCCGACGGTGGACGCCCCATCACAGGCTACGAGCTCGCGCTCTACGCCAAGGGCGGGACGACGCCGCTGCGGACGATCTCGCTCGGTGCCGTGACCACCACCACCCTCGGCCTGGACGCCGGCACCGCCTACGAGGTGACGGTCGAGGCGAAGAACGCGATCGGGGTGGGCGCTCCGTCGCCGCGCGCGACGCTCACCACGACCGCCTTCACGAAGCCGGATGCGCCGACGAACGTCGCCGCCACGGCCGACTCGGCGACCTCGTTCACGGTGACCTGGAACGCGGTGACACCCACCGACAGTGCACCGCTGACGGGCTACCGTGTCACGGTGACGAGCGGGGGCGCCGGCGTCGCCGACATCACGGTGCCGGCGGGAACCACGACCGCGACAGTGCCCGGGCTGCAGCCCGACACGGTCTACGCCGTGGGCGTCGCCTCCGTCAACGCGATCGGGCAGACGCTCGGAGCCGTGGTCGACGTGCGCACCAAGACGCTGCCGCCCGCGGCGACCGTCCCGGCTGCGCCCGCGGCACTGCGCCTCACCGACGCCGGGCCCACCAGCATCCAGGTGGCGTGGGATGCCCCCTCGTCCGACGGCAACTCCGCTCTCACGGGATACACCGTCACGGTGACCCACGGCGACGACGCGGCGATCATCGTCGCGGTGGACGCCGGCGTGCGGGCCGTCGCGGTGCCGAACCTGGCCCCGCAGACGACGTACACGGTGACGGTGACGGCCACCAACGGGGTCGGTGTCAGCCTGCCCTCCGCGGAACTGCAGGTCGCGACCACCGCCGTGCCGGTCTCGGCGCCCGGTGTTCCTCGTGAGGTCACCGCCGCGCCGACCTCGGCCACGGCCGTGCAGGTCTCGTGGCTGGCGCCGCTCGAAGACGGGGGTGCGGCCATCACTGGCTACGACGTCGCGGTCACGCGCGACGGTCAGCCCGTCACCGCGCAGGTGACCGTCAGCGGCACCTCGGCGGTCGTGTCCGGGCTGCTCCCGGACACCGAGTACGCCGTGACCGTGGCAGCGCGCAACAGCGCCGGCGCCGGCACGCCGTCGCCGGGCGTGCTCGTCTCGACCCCCGCGGTCGTGCCGCCGGCCACGGTGCCCACGGCTCCCGGTGCTCCCCGACTCGTCGCCGCGACGACCGACGCGATCTCGCTCACGTGGGATGCGCCGGTGTCGGACGGTGGGTCGCCGATCACGGGCTACCGCGTGATCGTCGTGGGCGGCACGCAGGAGGGGGTCGGGCTGCCCGTGTCGGGCACCTCGGTCACCGTGGAGCACCTCATCCCGGGCACGCCGTACCTCTTCACCGTGCAGGCGATCAACGCGATCGGTGCGTCGGCGGAGTCGGAGCCGAGCGCGATCATCTCGACGCTGGTGCCCGGCGGCGGTCCGGAGGAGCCGTCGACCGGTGGTGGCGACGGCGGTGGTTCGGGTGGTGGTGCCGGTGGTGCCGGTGGCGGTGGTGGTTCGGGTGGCGGTGGCAGTGGCGGTTCGGCCGCGTCGACGCCGCCTGCGGAGGGCGATCTCACGTCGGCCAACGCGGGCGATCTGACCCTGGGGTCGACGCGGGTCGCGGCCGGCGGCCGGCTCACGATCGCGGGACTCGAGCCCGGCGCGTCGTACGGCGTCTGGTTCTTCTCGACGCCCGTCTCTGCCGGCACCGTGACCGCCAACACGGCCGGAATCGTCACCGTCACGGTGCCGACCTCGCTCCCGGCGGGCGCGCACCGTGTCGTGATCACCGACCCGACCACCGGTGCCATCGTGGGCTGGGCGGCCGTCACGGTCACCGGGCTTCCCGCCACCGGCGCGGCCGTGCCGGTGGGGATGCTGGGCGCCGCGGCAGCGCTCCTCGGGCTCGGTTCCGTGCTGCTGTTCGCCGTGTATCGACGCGAGAGCGCGCGAACGCGCTGATCCGAGACGTGGTGGCCCGCCGGTTCGATGGAACCGGCGGGCCACTGTGGTTCGGCCGTGTGTCGGCGGGTGACGTCGGCGGCCGCGGGGGGTGACGTCGGCGGCCGCTGTGGGTCTCGGCGGCGGCGGTGTCGGCCGGTGACGTCTTCGGCCGCGCTGGGTCTCGGCGGCGGGCCGTTCAGAACACAGGACGCACGGCGGCACCGGCGGCGATACCCGCGCGTTTCCGCGGGTGCGGCCCGGCGCGGGACCGAATGTCATGAGTTCTCGACGGGAGCGCGGAGATGACAGACGTGCGTCATTTGATTTCCGGTGTGTGTCAGGAAGTGAAATATGTGTGTCATTCTTGACACACGGAATCTCCGCATGTGACCTTTGTCGAGCAGCCGCACCTGCGACGCGAAAGGATCCACATGAACTACTCCCACGCCCACAGCCTTCAGAACAGCGACCTCGGGGCCTTCTACGAGTCGGCCGGTTTCCGAGGCCGCGTCGGATGGGGCGAGCGGCCCGCCATCCTGGTCATCGATATGGCCGGCGCCTGGACCGACCCCGGCGAGCAGATCGGCACCGACCTCTCGCGCGTCGAGGACAGCATCGTCGACCTCCTCGCGGAGGGGCGCCGCGCCGGCATCCCGATCATCTTCACCACGATGTCGTGGGACCCGAGCCTCAGCGAGATCGGCGAAGTCGTCAAGCGCAAGACCCCCCACAGCGTCAAGATGCTCCACGGCAGCGACCGCGTCGCTCTCCGTCCCAGCATGGAGCGCCAGGATCACGAGCCGCTCGTCGTCAAGCCGCGCGCATCCGCGTTCTTCGGCACCTACGTCGACGCCATGCTGATCTCGGAGAAGGTCGACACCGTCATCGTCGTCGGCTGCAGCACGAGCGGATGCATCCGCGCCACGGCCGAGAGCGCCTTCAACCGCGGTTTTCACGTCATCGTGCCGGCTGAGGCCGTCGGAGACCGCTCGGAGTCCGCGCACGAGGCCAACCTGTTCGACATCGATGCCCGCTACGGCGACGTCGAGCCCGTCGCCGATGTCCTGGCTCACCTGCAGACGCTCCCGGAAGCGACCCGCGAATGAGCGCGCCGGCACTCCTCGAGGTTCGTGGCATCCGAAAGTCCTTCGGCCATGTCCGCGCCGTCCGCGAGGGCAATCTGACGGTCCACGCCGGCGAAGTGGTCGCCGTCGTGGGCGACAACGGCGCCGGCAAGAGCACCTTCATCTCCTGCGTCGCGGGTGCTCTGCACCCCGACGAGGGGACGATCACGCTGGCCGGTGAGCAGCTCGAACCCGGGTCGATCCGGGCGGCGATGGATGCGGGTATCGCCACCGTCTACCAGGACCTCGCCGTCGCGCCCGACCTCTCGGTGGCGGAGAACATCTTCCTGTCGACCGAACCCCGGCGCCGCGGACTCCTGGGGCGCCTGGGCTTCATCGACAACCGAGCCATGCGTCGCAACGCCACCACACTGATGGCGGACCTGGGAATCTCCACCCTCGGCGACGTCGCCGCCACCGCGGGGTCGCTTTCCGGTGGCCAGCGCCAGGTCGTCGCTGTCGCCCGCGCTGTCGCCCGCGCCGGAAAGCTCGTCATCCTCGACGAGCCGACAGCGGCGCTGGGGGCGAAGCAGTCGCAGATCGTGCTCGACACCATCGAGGCCACGCGTCGCCGGGGTCTCGGCGTCATCCTCATCTCCCATGACCTACCGCGCGTGCTCGAGATCGCCGATCGCATCGTCGTGATGCGATTCGGCCGGGCCGTCGCCGACGTGCGACCGGAGGGCATGACCGTCAGTTCCATCGTGGCGCTGATGCTCGGCGAGAACGAACGAAAGGAAGCCTGATGTCGCTTCGTGAAGCCGCTCCGGACACCACGGACACACCGAGCATCGGCGGGCCCGCGAGAACCATCCGCGCGCTCGTCACGTCGACGCCGTTCTACGTCGCCGTCGCGGTGATCCTGCTCGCCGTGATCTTCGCCCTCATGACGGGAGGCAACTTCCTCAGCATCACCAATCTGCAGTCCATCGGCCGCAACAGCGCGGGCCTCATCCTGCTGGCCGTCGGCCTCACCTTCGTTCTGGGCGCGGGGCACATCGACCTGAGCGTCGGTGCGACCCTCGTGCTCAGTTCGGTGGTCGCCGCCAAGACGACCGCGGCGCTCTCCGTCTCAGGCGACATCGGCGTCGCCATCGCCCTCGGAGCTCTCGCCGCTCTTGTCACGGGAGCCGCCATCGGGCTGCTCAACGGACTGCTCGTCACCAAGCTCAAGATCAACTCGTTCGTGGTCACGCTGGGCACGATGGGCATCGGGATCGGCGCTGCCCAGGTCATCACGAATGGCGCGAACGTGACCGGTCTCCCCGCCGCTATCCAGACCGGGTTCGGCATGAGCACCTGGTTCGGCATCCCCCTACCGCTGCTGTTGGCGATCGCGGTCGGAGCTGTGTGCGCTCTCATCCTGTGGCAGACGGTCTTCGGGCGTCATGCGCTCGCCGTGGGTTCCGCGCAGAACGGGGCACGCCGAGCGGGCGTGCGCGTTCAGACGACCACTGTGGGGGTCTTCGTGCTGGCAGGTACGCTCTCGGGGCTCGCCGGGTTCCTGGACATCTCCCGGTTCGGCACGACGGCGATCTCGGGCCACGAGACCACGATGCTGCAAGCGTTGTCGGCCGTGATCATCGGCGGCACGAGCCTGTTCGGAGGTCGGGCGTCGGTTCTCGGCGCCGTCATCGCCACCTTCATCACGACGGTGCTCACCTCGGGATTCGTGATGATCGGCGTCTCCAGCTTCTACCAGCGGATCGCCGTCGGCGTCGTGCTCATCATCGCCGTGTGGGTAGACCGCATCCGGCGTCCCGCATCGCAGCGCGAATAGTCCTGCACCACCCACCTTCCACCAAGGAGAACACCGTGTCACGCAATCGATATGCCGTCCTGCCCGTGGCCGCCGTCGCGGCGACGCTTGCCCTCGTCGGGTGCTCGGGTCAGTCCAATGCGGGAGCCAGCGGCTCCAGCGGCGAGTCCCTCGACATCTCGCTTCT
Organism: Microbacterium sp. NPDC003461; assembly: GCF_053588335.1. NCBI lineage: Bacteria > Bacillati > Actinomycetota > Actinomycetes > Micrococcales > Microbacteriaceae > Microbacterium > Microbacterium sp. NPDC003461. Next base: position 6,424 of record NZ_JBSFPT010000045.1, read on the forward strand.
CACGACCTACAACGGCCTGCCGTTCTACACCGCCATGCAGTGCGGCGCTGAGGATGCCGCGGCCGAGCTGGGCGATGTCACAGTTACCGCCGAAGGCCCGTCGCGCGGCATGAACGCCGCAGATCAGATCCCCGTGCTCGAGGGCGTCGTGAATCGCGGTCCCGACGGGATCATCTTCGTCCCCGCGGACCCGATCGCGATGCAGGCGCCGATCCAGGCCGCGATCGGCGCGGGCATCCCGGTCGTCACCACCGACGCGTCGCTCGACGAGCCGATCGCGCTGGCGCAGTTCCGCGGCGACAACTCGGACGGCGGATCGCTCGCCGCCGAGGAGATGGCTCGACTCACCGACGGCAAGGAGGGCGCGATCCTCGTGCTCGACTCGCGTCCCGGTCTCCCGATCACGAACGACCGCGCCGACGGGTTCATCCAGGCGCTCGGTGAGGCGGCGCCGTCGCTCGACATCCTGGAGACGCAATACTTCGAGGACGACCCGACCAAGGCGGCCACCATCGTCCAGAGCTCGCTTGAAGCCCACCCGGACATCGTCGGCATCTTCACCACGGCAGAACCCGGCGCCCTGGGTACCGTCTCCGGCCTGCAGGGCGCTGCGGCGGACGATGTCTCCGTCATCGCCTACGACGCCGGCCCGACGCTCGTCGAGGCGCTGCGCGCCGGAACGCTCGACGCGCTGGTCGCACAGGGGTCGTACCAGATGGGGTACGAAGGCCTCAAGACGCTGGTCGCCAAGATTCGGAACGGCGAAGAACCGGCGGAGTTCGACACGGTCATCGACAACGTTCTCGTCACCCCGGAGAACATCGACGACGCAGACGTGGCGAAGGTGCTCTACCCCGACACCTGCGGCTGAGCACGCAGCGCCTGAGCAAGAAGGAAAGGACAGGACGTGACTGATCTCACCGGCAAGACCATCCTCGTGACAGGAGCTGCCTCCGGCATCGGGCGGCAGACGGCAACACGGATCATCGACTGCGGAGGCCGGGTCGTCGCCGTCGACCTCTCCCCGGAGGTCGAGACCTTCGCGTCGGATCGAGTGCTGCCCGTCGTGGGATCGGTCGCGGAGCCCGACGACATGGCGAGGGCCGTGCGGGACGGCGAGACGCACTTCGGTGGGCTTCATGGGGTCGTCGCGGCAGCCGGCATCACGCGGTCGGGCACGGCCGATTCCATGACCCTGGAGGAGTGGAACTCGGTCATCGCCGTCAACCTCACCTCCGTCTTCCTCCTTGCTCAGGCGAGCTTCCCGGCGCTGCGGCGTTCGGGCGGCGGCGGGTTCGTCGCCATCGCGTCGCAGGTTGGGCTTGTCGGCTATCCCGAGAACGTCGCCTACTGCGCTGCGAAGGGCGGCGTGATCAACCTCATGCGAGCGATGGCTGTCGACGTGAGTCATGAGGGCATCCGTCCCGTCGCCGTCTGCCCGGGCCCGATCGACACTCCGATGCTTCGGAAGGGCTTCGAGCAGACCGGCGAAACCATGGATGTCGCGGTGGCGCGGGTGCCCGCCGGACGCATCGGCACGGCCGACGAGATCGCCGCGGTGGCCGCGTTTCTTCTGAGTGATGACGCCGGCTTCGTGACCGGCGCGACCTGGACGGTAGACGGTGGATACACAGCCCAGTGAGTCGGCCGACATCGACTTGTCGTCGCGCGAACTTCAACTTTTGCTGCTCATCGCCCGCTCGGCGACTCCGGTCGGGGCGCGGGAGCTCGGCCGTCGGTTGCGTGACCTTGGTCCCGTGAGCGAGTCGACCCTGAACCGCCTGATGCGGCGTCTCGACGAGTCGGGCTTGACGATCTCGCTCGACGGCCGCGGCCGCATCGCGTCAGAGCAGGGCAAAGAGTACGCGCAACGCGTCGCTCGGGAACGGATGTGGCGCAGCCAGCTGTCAGCGCTGGACATTCGCACGCTCGGCGACGTCCGCGACCTCTTGGAGGCGCGGCGCGGGCTCGAGCGGGAGGTCGCCCGCTCGGTCGCCCGCGACGTCGATCAGGCCGGGCTCGAACGGCTTCGTCGATCGATCGACCAGTACGGCAGGTCGATGAACACCGAGCGACGCCGGTTCATCACCGTCGACTTCCACAAGGAGCTGTCCGCTCTCACCACGAACCGGATGCTGCGTGCCGCCGCCATGGTGTTGTTCGACTCCCGCTTCGACATCCTCGAGCAGATCCTCGATGTGGTCACGGCCGGTCACGGCCGCATCAAGGAGGGCGTGCACGAGCACACGGCCATCGTCGATGCGCTGGCGCGCGGCGATGCCGACGCCGCCGAGGCGGCGATGACACACCACCTCGACCGACTCCTGACCGAGATCTCCGGAGACATGCCCTCCGCCACCGAGAACGCCGTCGAACTCCTCCTGCAGACGCAGGACTTCCAAGACCCCCACGAAGACTTCCGAAAGGACCCCTCATGACGATCCGTCAGATCTCCACCGCAGCTGCGGCCACCCCGTCCGCCTCGTACTCGCAGGCGATGGTCGCCGGGAACCTCGTAGCAACCGGGGGACAGGTGGGCAAGGACCCCGTGACCGGCGAGCTCGGCGCCGACTTCGCCACCGAGGTCCGGCTGGCCATCGGCAACCTCGTCGCCGTGCTCGACGCCGCAGGCACCGACATCCAACACGTCATCAAGACGAACTGCTTCCTGACCGATATCGCCGATTTCGCGCAGTTCGACGAGATCTATCAGGAGTTCTTCTCGGAACCGTTCCCGGCGCGCAGCACCGTCGGCATCGCGCTCGCGGGAGGACTGTCGTTCGAGATCGAAGCGTGGGCCGTGCTGCCGGCGGAGGCGGTGTCGTCTTGACGCGCAGGTTCGACCTCGTCATCCGCGGCGCATCGGCGGTCACGCCGGCCGATGTCGCGGGTGTCGATGTGGCGGTGAACGACGGTCGGATCGCGGCACTCCTCCCTCGGGGAGAGGGGCGCGCGGACACCGAGATCGACGCCACGGGGTTGGTGGTGACTCCCGGCGGCATCGACACACACACGCACATCCGCTGGCCGCATGACGGGGTGTTCACCGCAGACGATTTCGCACGAGCCACGCGCGCTGCGGCGCTCGGGGGAACGACCACCATCCTCGACTTCGTCCCGCCCGGGGAGGGTTCGCTCCTCGAGCGCTGTCACGACCGTCGAGACGAAGCAGCCGGCGAGGCGGTCATCGACTTCGGCTTCCACCCCATTCTGACGTCGGACGGGCCGTCGGTGCTGGCCGAGCTCGGCCAGGTCATCGCCGATGGCTTCGTCTCGTTCAAGATGTATACGACGTACGAGGACCGCAGGGTCGACGACGGCGCAGCGTGGTACCTCATGGAGGCCATCGCGTCGCACGGAGGGCTTCCCGGGTTCCACGCCGAGAATCACGAGCTCATCCAGCACACGCTGGAGCGGCAGGAACTGACCAAAGCGACGACGCTGCGGCACTTCCCCGCATCGCGACCCGCTCTCGCGGAGGCGGAGAGCATCTCGATGGTCGGTCTGTATGCCCAGCGGCTCGGCACACCGGTGTACATCTTCCATGTGTCCGGCAGCGATGCGCTCGATGCGGTGCGTCGTGCGAATGCCGGCGGCGCCCGGGTCTTCGCGGAGACATGCACGCACTACCTCCTGTTCGACGACAGCGTCTTCGACGCCGCCGACAGCTGGCGCTACGTCATCTCGCCGCCCCTGCGCACCGTCGCCGACCGGGACGACCTCTGGTCGGCCCTGCGCGACGGGACGGTGCAGACCGTCGGATCCGACCACTGCGCGTATCTCGTCGACGCCAAGCGCTCCGACATCGACGACCACCGGCACATCCCGGCCGGTGCACCGGGGATCGAGGCGCGCACGCCGATGCTCTTCTCCGAAAGCGTCCGCCGATTCGGGCTCGTGGAGTACGCGCAGCAGACGGCGACGCGGGCAGCGGCGATTCTGGGCCTCCCGAACAAGGGGTCGATCGAACCCGGCAAGGACGCGGACCTGGTCATCTGGGATGCTGCGGCCACATGGTCCGGCCGCGATGCCGTGCAGGCGAGCCCGGAATCGTTCAGCCTGTACGACGGGCAGACGGGGCTCGGACGGCCGCGGGACGTGTTCGTGCGAGGAAGGCGGATCGTCGAGGACGGCGCGTTCGTGGGACCGAAGGGCCATGGCCGCTTCCTACGTCGGCCGGCGAGAAGCCGCGTCGGCGAGCCTGCCCGTCCCGTTCCTACGCCGTGAGCCGCCGCATGCGCGTGATGGTGACGGGGGGAACGGGCACCGTCGGCGAGCCGATCGTCGGCACGCTGCGCGCGAGCGGACACGACGTGCTGGTTTACGCGGCGTCGAGCACCTCGACGACCACGCACCCCGGGGTGCACATCGAGCTCGGCGACGTCCTCGATGCCGAGCGCCTGGCGCAGGTCGTCGCAGACTTCCGGCCGGACACGCTCGTGCACGCGGCCGCAGTCACGCCGGACGCCGACGCGGAGCGGTCGGCGCTGGACGACATCCTCGATGTGAACGTGGTCGGCGCCCTGCGGACCCTCGCCGCCTTCGCGGACGGTGGCGGCGCGAGATTCATCCAGATCAGCTCCATCGCCGCATACGGTGACGCGGTCGAGCGACAGCCCATCCTGCGGGAGCAGGTCGACGACGGGCGGCCGCGGAACCTGTACGAGTTGTCGAAGGCCACCGCCGAGGCCGCGGTCCTGCGCGCGGGCGAGCTGCGCGGCATCGACGTGACCTGCGTGCGCCTCGGCGATGTCTTCGGGCCGGGCGAGAAGCGGACACCGTTCCGGTCGACGCTCAGCGCTCCCTTTCAGCTCACCGCTCTCGCAGCGTCGGGGATGCCCGCGCGCCTGCCCGCGCCCGGGCGCAAGGAATGGATTCATACGCGCGACGTCGCCGCGGGTGTGCGGCTCATCGTCGACAGCCCGCGGCCGCTCCCGCCGGTGATGAACCTCGGCTCGGGATTCGCCTGGTCGCGGATGGAGTGGTGCGACCTGCTCCGTTCCCGGTGGCCGGACTTCGGCTATGAGCTCGATCCCGACCAGCCCAATGTGGCGGTGTCGTCGGACAATCCGCCGATGCGGCTGGACAGGATGGCCGCCCTCGGCTTCCGCGCGGAATGGGACCGCACGCGTTCGTTCCACGACTACGTGGCCTGGTGGGAGGAGACCATGACCGATGACTGATCACACGCTGCCGTCGAAAGCTGCGGCACCGCTGCTACCCGTGATCACCCTGGACGATCCGGACGTCGGTGTCACGCTCGGCCATATCCTCGTCGACAGCGGGATCACGCACGTCGAGGTTGCGCTGCGCACGCCGACCAGCATGCAGGTGCTGGAGGCGATGGCGGTCGTGAGCGGCCTGACCGTAGGGGCGGGGACGGTGCTCACCGAGTCGCAGATGCGCGAGTGCCACTCGGCCGGTGCCGCGTTCGCGGTCTCGCCGGGGCTCGACCCGACTCTCGTGCAGACCGCTCGGGACATCGGCCTGAGCTACATTCCCGGTGTGGCGACGGCGTCCGAGCTCCAGCATGCGCGACGGTTGGGACAGTCGCACGTGAAGTTCTTCCCCGCGGCGATGTCGGGCGGGCCGGCAGCGATCAAGGCCTTGAGCGCCCCGTTCCCGGACATGATGTTCCTCCCGAGTGGCGGCATCCGCGCGGGCGACGTGAACGAGTACCTGGCCGTCCCCGCTGTGTTCGCCGTGTCGGGAGCGTGGATGATCCCCGGCGACGCACTGCGCTCGCAGAACTGGCAGGCGGTTCGCGCGTCGGTGCGGGCCGCGACCACGGCGGTGTCCGGCTGATGCGCGTGATCACGGTCGGTGAGGCCGTCGGCGTCCTCTCCGCAGTCGAGATCGGACCGTTCGAGTTCGCGAGCGCCCTCGAGGTCGGCACCGGCGGTGCAGAGGCCAATGTGGCAGTGGGCCTGGCGCGGCTCGGAGCCGACGCGACGTGGTGCGGCGTGGTCGGGAACGACCCGATCGGGCGTCGCGTCGTCCGCGAGCTACGGGCGGAGGGAGTCGCCGTGCGCCACCGCGTCGATCCGACACGGCCCACGGGCCTACTGATCAAGGAACGCCCGGAACGCGGGCATGCCAATGTCACCTACTACCGCAGCGGTAGCGCCGGCAGCACACTGAACGCTGAAGATGTCGACGACGATGATCTCGCTGCCGCAGACCTGCTGCACGTCTCGGGTATCACCCTCGCCATTTCGCGTTCCGCGCGCGACGCCGTCGTGGACATCGTGGCCCGCGCACGGCGACGTGGCGTCACGGTGTCGTTCGATGTCAACCACCGCCACCGGTTGTGGTCTGCGGGTGAGGCGGCACCCGTCTACCGCGAGATCATCCGCGAGGCCGACATCGTCTTCGCTGGACTCGATGAGGCGCACATCGTGCTGGAAGATCCGCACGTGAGCGACGTCGCCGCGCTCGCTGGACTGCGCGCTCTCGGCCCGCGCCAGGTGGTCATCAAGCTGGGCGCCGGAGGCGCGGTCGCCGGAGGCGGCGGCGACATCCACCGAGCTGCGGCGTTCCCCGTCGACGTCGTCGACACGGTCGGCGCCGGCGACGCGTTCGTCGCCGGATTTCTCTTCGAGACGCTGCGGTCGCCGGGAGATGTGCCACGGGCGTTGCAGACCGCATGCATCACAGGGGCCGCGGCATGCCGATCCCGCGGCGACTGGGAGAGCGCAGCCCGCGCAGACGAGATCGCGGGGATGGTCGCGGGCGGCGACCCGGTCCGGCGGTGACCCCAGGAACCGGGTCGCCGTCGCTCGCGACCCGAGGAACCGGGTCGCCGTCGCTCGCGACCCGCGAGCAGCCGTCGGCATCGTTCGGGGCGCTTCGGCCGAGGCGTTTCGGCGGGTGGCGTCTTCGGCCGAGGCGTTTCGGCGGGTGGCGTCTTCGGCCGCGGCGGGTGGCGGCGGTCCGCCGCGGTGGGTCTCGGCGGCGGGCCGTTCAGAACTCAGGACGCACCGCGGCACCGGCGGCGACACCCGCGGGTTTCCGGGGGTGTGGCCCGGGTGCGGGACTAGGGCGTGTCTCCCATATGCATCGTGAGGTTCGCGGCAGTCCGGTGGGGTGAGGTCGACGGGTTCTCGATATCGGGTGTTCACGGATGCGCAGTGGAAGCGGATCGCTCCGCTGTTGCCGTCCAATGCCGGGCGGCGTGGTCACCCGTTCGGTGACGACCGGCGGGTTGTGGAGGGCATCGCGTACCGGTTCCGCA
>NZ_JBSFPT010000046.1:0-13253 GCF_053588335.1 Microbacterium sp. NPDC003461
GCCGGGCGGGGCGCACGGCCCCCCGCCGCCCGGCCCCGAGCGCCGCCGCGGCGCGCAGCAGCGCGGCGCCGAGCCCTGCGGCGGCGGACGTCTCGAGGATGCCGCGCACCTCGACGGGCGAGTCGACGAGCACATCCCACACCCCGTGATCCGGCTGCAGGGCGGCGACCGCCTCGAGCAGCGGCACGAGACGCTCGGCCACGGCGGCGCTGCCCGTCGCGGCGAGCAGGTCGGCGCCCGCCAGCGCGAACCACGCGTTGGCGCGGCCCCAGTGGCAGTCGATCCGCACGCCCTGATTCGTGCCGTGCACGAGCAGGGCGCTGTCCGGGTGCTGCAGCAGATCGGCGTGACGCAGCCACTGCTCCTCGGCCTCGCTCACGAGCTCGGGCCGCGCCAGCGCGCGGCCGGCGCGCAACAGGAACTGGCCCGCCATGTACACCGTGTCCGCCCACACGCCGCCCGGCCAGTGCTCGAGGGCGCCGTTGGGAGCGCGGGTGGCCTCGGGCGCCCGCTCGTACCAGGTCAGGCAGGCCTCCAGCAGCGCCGCCGTCTCGGGCCGCGGATCACGCGCGTGCAGCTCCGCGAGCGCCGCGCCGGGCGCGAGGTTGTTGACGTGCTCGAGGACGGGAGGCGCGGCGAGGTACGGATCCATGAAGGAGCGCACCCACTCCGGCGCCCGCTCCCCGCGGGCGTCGGCGAGCCGGAGCGCGGCGAGCAGGCACACGCCCTCGCCCCAGAACCAGCGGGTCATGCCCCACGCCGCGGTCTCGCGCTGGAGGGCGTCCTCGATGCCCTCCCGCGAGGCGAGGAACGCGGCCGGGGTCAGCGGCGTCCGCGGCGCGGCCGCGAGCTCGGCGGAGGAGAGGTCTTCACCGGCCATCGCGCGCGATCACCTCCCGCGTGGCGGCGAGGGCGCCGGCGATGTCGAGCTCCAGCTCGGCGCCGCCCCACGACACCGTCGCCCTGTCCTGCCCGAAGCCGAGGGTCACGGCCGGATTGTCGAGGTGCGGCTCGGTCTCCGGCACGCCGCCGGCGAAGCCGGCGGGCGCGTCGTCGACGAGGAAGGGGCCGTCGAAGGTCAGCTCGAGCGCCGGCGCGTCGACGCGGCGCCAGCTGACGCCCGGGTCGTGGTCGCCCTCGGGGTTCCACACGAGCTCGCCGTCCTCCAGGCGCGACGCCCACTCCTCGAACGGCCCGTCCTTCGCGGCGCGCCCGACCACGGCGACCCACGCCGAGCCGCCCGCCATCGGCAGCCACTCCTGCTCCGCCGTGTCGCCGTGCGACATCACCCGCACGCCGCCCTCGGTCGCGACCGCGACGTACCCGTCGCCGCGCCGGCCGAAGAGCCACTCGTCGCCCACGAGCACCTCGTCGAACTGCGCGACGGGGAACCACAGGTGGGTCTGCGGGCGCGGATCGGTGGTCGTGAAGCGCTGCACGTGCACGAGCGCCTCGCGGTGCTGGTGCACGCGGCCGAGCACCCGGTGCCCCGCCCACCCGTTCGGACGCGCCGCCGAGCCGGTGTCGGCGTTGGCGGGATGCGTGACGAAGACCTGCAGCTCGCGGCCGAGCGTCGCGCCCCACAGGTGCTCCTGCAGGCCCGGCAGCCCCGAGCGGTAGTCCTGCACGCTCGCGAGCATGACGTCCGGGGTGCGGAAGACGCGCAGGTCCGCGCGGTACGGGCGATCCAGCAGGTCGCGCTCGAACGCCAGCGCACCGCGGTACACCTGCCGCCCGTCCCATTCCTCCGGCTCGCGGGCGGCGAGCTCCCGCACGACGGCGGGCACCTCGTAGCGGCGCGCGAGCGCGAGCGCCGTGACGGGCAGCACGGCGTCGTTGAGCGTGCCGACGCCGCCGATCAGCCGCAGCAGCGGCGAGGTCTCCTCGTACCGGCTGCTGCGCAGCGTGTGCACGTACGAGCGGCCGTGCGCCGCGCCGTGCACCCCGCGCCACGAGTTGCTCGTGAGCGTGACGAGCACCTTGTCGAGCAGCGTGCGCGCCGCCGAGGCCAGCGCGGCATCCGCGCCGAGCTCGATGAGCGCGGCCAGCGCGTACGAGTCGATCGCGAGATACGCGTTCGAGTCGAACTCGCTGAAGCCGCCCTCGAGCTTGCGCGCGATCCACGCCGCCGCGCGCGCCCTGCCCTCGCGGGCGTGCTCGGCGCCGGTCCGGCCGTCGACCGGGAAGACGTCGTCCGGGAACGCCTCGCCCGCGAGCGTCTGCGCCGTGTGCCACACGAACTGGTGGTTCTCGGTGAAATAGCACATGGCGTCGAGGCCGGGCTGGGTGATCCAGTACTTCATGCCCGTCAGCTCGGCCCGCACCTGCGCGCGCAGGTGGCCGTCCCACGCCTCGGCGGGGATCCAGTGCCACGCGAACAGCAGCGCGATGACCTCGAAGTCGGCGCAGTCCCCGCGCGTGACGACGCGGTGGCGCGCGGAGGCGAGGTCGGCCGCCGTCACGCGCGTGGCCGGGTCGAGCGCGTGGCGCGCGAGCGCGCCCGCCACGCCCGCCTCGCGGACGTCGTCGCCGCCGCCGCTCACGTGGGTGAGCACCTCGCGGCGCCACTGCTCGGGCGTCCCCGAGCTGGCCTCGCGGCTGTCGCGCGGCAGGTGCGCCACGCGCAGCCGCACCGTCTGCGGGCAGCGGTTGTCGTCCAGCCCCACCTCGACGATGGACTCGCCCGTGCTGAGCATCGAGGCGCCGGCCGAGCGCGCGACGTCCGCGCCCTCGTCCTCCTCCTCCTCGGCGCCCACCAGGGAGTACCGCGCGTGCCCGTCGGCGTCGGTCGTCACCCGCTGCCAGGCGCCGTCGCCCACGCGCACCCGCAGTGCCACGCCCGGGGGCGCGCTCAGCACGCCCTCGTCGCCCTCCTGCGCCCAGCTCGTCGACGCGACGCGCGACAGCACCGTCTCGGCCAGCCGCGCCGCCGTCTCGTCGGCGCCCTCGGAGGGGATCACGACGCGCACCGGGAGCCCGACCACGCGCAGGCGCGCCACGTGCCTCACCTCGCGGAACGCGACCTGCCACGTGGCCAGGTGCACGGTCGTGGCGCGCGAGTGCAGGCGCACGCGCACGCTGTGCACCTCGGGCTCCATGTACGACACCGTGCCGCCCCGCAACACGACCTCGCCGTCGACCCACAGCACGAACGGCCCCGTCGTGTGCAGCTCGAGCGTGCGCCACTCCGCCTGGTCGACCTCGAGCACCGTTGCGGCGATCGCGGCGCGGTACTCGGGCGTGAAGCAGAACGCCGACCAGTCGAGCAGCCCGTCCCATCCGGTCCGCACGCGGCGCCACGCGCCCTCGTGCGTGGCACCGAACGACCGCCAGGCGATGGGCAGGCCCTCGCCGATCGCGGGCAGCGGCTGATCGGTGTCGATCGCGTGCGCCGCCAGGATGCGCTCCTTCAGCGGCCCCACGTCGGGGCCCTGCGTGAGCACCCAGCGCCCCTCGTCCGCGGACGGCAGGCCGTCCGAGAAGCGCTCGTCGCGCCACGGCGAGCCGTCGGAGGGGAGGAAGTCGGCGAGGTCGTCGCACGGCAGCGCCCAGGCGGGCGACACGAGCCAGTCGCGGACGGTGCCGTCGGCGTCGGTGACGTGCACCGTGCGGCCGGTGCGGGCGGGAAGGGATGTCATAGGTCCTCGAGGGTGGAGCGGTGGGAGGGGATCACTTGATGCCGGTGTTGGCGATGCCGGTGGCGATCTGCCTCTGGAAGATGAGGAAGATGATCAGCACCGGGATGGTGGAGACGACGCCCATCGCGAGGATGAGGTTGAAGGGCACCGTCAGCTCGGCGTTGAAGCGGGCCAGCGCGACCGGGAGGGTGTACACGCCCTCGCTCTGCGCCACGACGAGGGGCCACAGGAAGTCGCTCCAGCGCCACATGACGGAGAAGATCGCCACGACGGCCAGCGCGGGCGTGCACAGGGGCAGCACGATCTGCACGAAGGTGCGGAACTCCCCCGATCCGTCCACGCGGGCGGCCTCGATCAGCTCGTCCGGGATGGAGAGCATGTACTGGCGCAGCAGGAACACGCCCGTCGGCGTGGCGGCCGCCGGGATGATCATGCCCCACAGGGTGTTCACGAGGCCCAGCGAGGCCACCACCTGGTAGACGGGGATGAGGATCACCTGCAGCGGGATCATGATCGTCGCGAGCGTGAGCAGGAACAGCAGGTTCTTGCCGCGGAAGTTGTACTTCGCCAGCGCGTAGGCCGCCATCGAGTTGATGGCGAGCGTCAGCACGGTGGCCGCGATCGTGACGATCACGCTGTTGCCGAGGTACTGCACGAAGTTGAAGCGGCTGAGCGCCTCGGTGTAGTTGCCGAGCCCCCACGACTCCGGCAGCAGCGCCGGCGGCCGCTGCGCGAGCTCCGTGGGCGTCTTGAACGAGCCGAGGAACATCCACAGCAGCGGGATGAGGCAGGCCAGCGCGCCCGCGGTGAGCACGACCACCCGCAGGGCGTCCGAGAGCCTCACCGGCTTGCGGCTGATCGATGTCCAGGTGCGCTTGGGCCCCGTGCCGGTGGTGATGAGACGCGTCTCGCTCATACCGCTTCCCTCCTGCGGCTCACGATCCAGTTGACGATCGTCAGCGCGAACACGACGAGGAACAGCAGCACGCCGCCCGCGGTCGCGATGCCGAACCGGATCGGCGACTGGAAGCCGTTCTCGTAGATGTACTGGACCATGAGCATGGTCGCGCCGACCGGCCCGCCGCCCGTGAGGGTCCAGATGAAGTCGAAGGACTGGAAGCCGTGGATCGTGGCGAGCACGACCACGACGACGATGCTCGGCTGCAGCAGCGGCAGCGTGATCACGCGGAACTGGTCCCAGCTGGTGGCGCCGTCCATCTTCGCCGCCTCGTACAGGGCGGGATCGATGGACTGCAGGCCGGCGAGCAGGATCAGCATGTAGAAGCCGACCTGCATCCACACGCCCACGAGCACGACGGCGACCATGGCCCAGAAGCCGTCGACGAGCCACGGCACTCCGGGCACGCCGATCGCGCCGAGCGCGGTGTTCACGAGGCCGTTCTCGCGCTCGAGCATCCAGTTCCAGATGAGGCCGACGACCACGGGCGAGACGAGCACGGGGATGAAGAAGACGGCGCGGAAGAACGTCTTGCCGCGCCCCTGCGCGTTGACGAGCACGGCGATCGCGATCGCGGCGGCGGTCGCCAGCAGCACGTAGGCCACCGCGAACACCGCCGTGTTGCGCGCCACGGTCCAGAACTCGGCCGAGCTGAGGATCTGCTCGTAGTTGCCGAGGCCCTCCCAGCGGAACGTGCGCCCGTTGCTCGACGAGTACAGCGACATGTTGAAGCCGTTGAGCGCCGGGTAGATCGTGAAGATGGCGAAGATCGCCATGTTCGGGATGAGGAACAGGTATGGGGCGATGCGGATGCCCCACCCTCCCGGCCGCCGCGTGCGCGGCGGCCGGGAGGTGACCAGTGCGGCGGTGGTCACGACGTGGTTTCCTCCACGAGCGCGTCGATCTCGGCGCTCAGGTCGGTCAGCGCGGTGCGCAGGTCCTTCTGGCCGGCCACGACGGTCGAGAGCTCGTCGACGAGCGCGGTCGCCGACGCGCTGAACGCCGGGTGCCCGTTGGACTCGAAGCCCTCCTCGGGCGTGTCGACGAGGTCGGCGAGGAAGACGTCCATCGCCTCCTGGGCGGCCTCGTCCGGGTAGGTGACGCCGCTCTCGGAGAGGTCGACGCGGGTCGGCAGCTGCCCGCCCACCGTCACGAACGTCTCCTGCTGCTCGGCGTCGTTCATGAAGCGGATGAACTCGGCCGCGAGGGCGGGGTTCTCCGACTGCTCGAACGCCGCCATGAACTTGCCGCCGGGGAACCCGCCGCACTCGGTCTCGCACGGGTTGGGCACGACGGTCCAGTCGAACTGGGCGTTCTCGACGAACTGGGCGACCTGCCAGTTGCCGGAGAGGTAGATCGGCGTCTCGCCCGCGAGGAAGATCTCGTTGGCGCCCTGGTAGCGCGATCCCGATCCCAGCCAGAAGTCTGCCGGCATGTCGCCGCTCGCCATCATCTCGACGATCGGCTGCAGCGCGGCCTCCGCCCTGTCCATGTCGAGCGCGTTACCGTCGTCGTCCAGCAGGTAGGTGCCGTACTCGCTCAGGATGGTGGAGAGGCGGTGGCCCGACTTGTCCATCGCGAAGGCGTAGGGCACGCCCGTGGCCTCCTTGACCTCCTGGGCCGCCGAGAGCATCTCGTCCCACGTCCACTCGGTCGGGACCTCCACGCCGGCCTGCTCGAACAGGTCGACGTTGATGAACGGGCCGTTCATCGTCAGGTCGCTCGGCACGGCGATCATCTCGTCGTCGTCGTTGAGGACGGCGCTCGTCGGGCCCGGCAGGAACTGCTCGCGGTAGTCCTCGCCGAGGTACGGGTCGAGCACGAGCAGGTCGTCGCGGAAGTCGGTCAGGCCCGTGAGGCGCACCACGTCGGGCGGGTTGCCGCCCGAGAGGCGGTTCAGGGTCGAGGTGACGAGGTCCGCGTACGGCAGGATCTCGAGCTCGACGGTGACGTCGTACTCCTCCTCGAACTCGGCGATGAGCTGGCGGGTGCCCTCCTCGTCCGGCCCGTCGGTGAAGTACATGTACTCGAGCGTGAGGCCGGCGAAGTCCTCGGGCGCGAGCGTCTGCACGTCCTGAGGCTCGTCCCCCTCACCCTCGAGCTGCCCCGGCGCGCAGCCGACCGCAATGGCGGCGACCGACGCCAGCGCGAGCGCCGGCAGCGCCCGCATTCGTTTCCGTGCCACGGATCCTCCTTGATCGGGTTCTCGGTCTTCGAGAACTGGTCGATGACATGTCCCACCATAATCAATAGAATTCCCGTAGATAGGAACCGTTTTCCGCGTGGCGGAATTACCGGCAGGGAGAGACGCCTGATATGACCTTCACAGAGCTGTGGAGCACGCATCCGAACGACCTCGGATTCCTGGACGAGCAGGACCTGCGCGACCGCTTCGTCGTGCGCGACCTCTTCCGCCCCGGAGAGCTGTCCTTCGCGTACGCGCACGATGACCGCCTGCTCATCGGCGGCGTGCGCGTGCAGGGCGAGGAGGTGGCGCTCGAGGCGCCGGACGCGCTGCGCGCGGAGCACTTCCTCGAACGGCGCGAGCTGGGCGTCGTGTGCCTGGACGGATCCGTGGAGGTGACGGCCGACGACGAGAGTTTCTCGATGGGCGGGCACGACGTGCTCTACCTGCCGATGGGCACGCGCCGGGTCGCGTTCCGCGGCGACGGCACCCTCTACCTCGTCTCGGCGCCCGCCCACCGCGCCGGCACCGCTGCCCTCGCGGCGCGCGACCACGTCGAGGCGCTGCACCTCGGATCGGCGGAGCAGGCGAACGAGCGCACCATCCGCAAGTACATCCACGCGGACGGCATCGCCTCGAACCAGCTCGTGCTCGGCATCACGACGCTGGCCGCCGGATCGGTGTGGAACACGATGCCGTCCCACCTGCACGCGCGGCGCACGGAGATCTACCTGTACGACGGGCTCGGCGACAACGTGCTCGTGCATCTGATGGGCGAGCCGGGCGCGACGCGCCACCTCATGCTCCACGACCGCGATGCCGTGGTGTCGCCGCCGTGGTCGATCCACACGGGCGTCGCCACCGGCGCGTACTCGTTCGTGTGGGCGATGGCGGGCGAGAACGTCGACTACAGCGACGTCGAGGCCGTCGAGCCGAAGGATCTCCGGTGAGCGCCGTCGACGCGGCCCGCCCGCTGGCCGGCCGCCGCGCCGTCGTGACGGGCGGCGGCGCCGGCATCGGCTTCGCGTGCGCGCGGCTGCTCGCCGAGCGCGGGGCCGAGGTGGTGCTCCTGGGGCGGGCCTCGGTCGAGGCCGGCGCGGAGTCGCTGCGGGCCGAGGGCCACGCCGTCGGCACGGTCCGCTGCGACCTGTCGGACCCCGACGAGACGCGCCGGGTCGCCGACGAGCTCGCCGCGGGCGAACGCGTGGACATCCTCGTGAACAACGCGGGGATCATCCACCGCGAGCCCGCCGTCGACCACTCCCGAGAGGGCTGGCGGCGGGTGCTCGACGTCAACCTCGACGCGGTGTGGACCCTCACGCAGGCGCTCGGCCGCGGCATGGTCGAGCGCGGCGACGGCCGCATCGTGACGATCGCGTCGCTGCTGTCGTTCCAGGGCGGCATCAACGTCGTCTCGTACGCGGCGAGCAAGCACGCCGTCGTCGGCATGACGAAGACGCTCGCGAACGAGTGGTCGGCCGCGGGGGTGACCGTCAACTGCGTCGCGCCTGGCTACATCGCCACCGACAACACCGCCGCGCTGCGGGCCGACGGCAAGCGGGAGCGCGAGATCCGGGAGCGCATCCCCGCGGGGCGCTGGGGCGAGCCGAGCGACATCGCCGGCGCGGTCGCCTTCCTCGCCGGGCCGGACGCCGCCTACGTCAACGGCCACGTGCTCGTCGTGGACGGCGGCTGGCTCGCCCGCTGACGACGGTCGTCGCGCCGCCGCCGGCCTCCCCCGGTGGCGGCGCCTCAGGTCGCGGAGGGAACCTTCGCGGAGCGGCGCAGGGCGAGGACGAGGCCGCCGATCGCGATCGCGATGCCCAGCGCCATGAGGACGAGCGCGAGGATCCAGCCGACCTCGGCCTGCAGGAGCAGCGCGCTGACCGATTCGTTGAGCGCCAGCGCCAGCTCGGGCGCCGCGAGGATCGCGATGCCGGCGACCGCGACGGCGGCGAGGAGGGCGCCCCACACGATCGCCGCCCACCGGATGGCGGGAGTCGTGCGCGTGTCGATGTTCTCGGTCATGTCAGTCCTCGTAGGTGCGGTAGATGTCGATGATGCCGTCCTGCTGGTCCAGGCGCAGCACGCGCTCGGGGGCGCCGGGGCCGCCGTCGTAGGCGAACAGCCACGTGCCGTTCGTGCGCGGCGCGACCTCGCGCCCGCTCGGCTGCGCGCGGTCGGTGAGCCGCACGGTGCCCTCGAACCCGGGCGCGATCTCGATGCGTGTGTCGGCGTCGTGGCCGACGCTGATCATCGTCACGCCATCGCGCTTGCGGACCTCCATCACACCGTCCGCGCGGCCCGCATTTGCCCACATACTGACGCTCAGGTACCCGAACGGCTGCACGAACTCGTGCGTGCCCGGCACCACGTAGACGTCCGCGGAGGACGGCAGCACGTTGCCGAAGGTGCGCGCCGCCGTGGCGGTGCCCCCGACGGCGAGCAGCACCACCGCCGCGAGGGCGAGAAGGCCGCTGCGCCGGCGCAGTGCGCCCGCCACGATCATCGCCAGCGCGAGCACGGCAGCCGCCGCAAGGACGGCCGCCGGGACCGCCGCGTCGGGAGCGAGAGTCTGGAAGCCGATCCAGGCGCCGACGGCCGCGACGAGCACCAGGCCCGCCGCGACGGCGACGAACGCCGCCGATACGCGCGGCTTGGCGGCTCGGCGCTCGGCGCGCGCGCGGGCGGCCTCGGCGCGGAAGGCGCGCGCCTGCTCGCGGCGGCGCGCCCGCTCCTCCTCGCGCGCGGCGCGCTCGGCGTCGGCCTGGCCGCGGCGCCACGCCTCGTGCTGCGCGCGCCACGCGTCGTACTGCGCGCGCCAGGCCGCCATGTCGCCCGAGGGCTCCGGCGCGATCGGCTCGGCGAGTGGAGGCGACGGGGCGGCGCCCGAAGCCGCCCCGTCGCGCTCGGCGGGGTCCGACGGCCCGCCGGCATCCCCGGATGCGGGGACGATCGTGTGCGGCGCGGCCCGCCGCGCCAGCCAGACGATGACCGCCAGCCCGATGACGAGGGCGGCCAGGCCGAGGAAGAGGGCAGCGGGGCCGGGGCCCCACCCGAGCGCCAGCGTGGTGAGCACCACGCCGGCGGCCGATCCGAGCAGCGCGAGGGCGGCCGTCGCGAGGGCGCCCAGCAGCGCCGGAGCGGATCCGGCCCGCAGCTGCAGCGCGATCCGCCCCTGCGCGTCGGGCAGGAGCGCCCAGCACGCGGCGTACACCCATAGGCCGGGCAGCCCCAGCGCGGTGGCGACGGCGAAGACGCCGCGAACGATGATCGGGTCGACGCCGATGCGCTGCGCGATCGCCGCGCACACGCCGCCTGCCCAGCCGTCGGTGCGCACGAGTCCGAGGTCGCGGATCCAGCTCCACGGCGCCGCCTCGGGGCGCGGGGCGGGATCCGGCACGTCGGCGACGGGCGGCGAGGGCGTTGCGGAGGTCATGAGTCGATCCTCCCCGCCGGTCGCGCCGAGCGGCTATGAGGGACACCCCTGATCCGTCCCTGAACCGCCCGCCGCCGCGCCGATCCGTGTGGTTCGCTAGGGGCATGCCACCGATCCCGCGCACCGAGGAGTCGGCGTGACCGCGCTCGCCGCCCCGCTGCCCGCCGTCGCCGTGCCGCCCCTCGTGCGGCGCAACGACGCCGTCGTCTCCGGCGTGGCCGGCGGCCTGGCCGACCACCTCGGCTGGCGCGTCGGCCCCACGCGCGCCGTGTTCGTCCTGCTGACCGTGGCCTTCGGCGCCGGGGTGCTGCTGTACGCGTGGCTGTGGGCGTTCACGCCCGTCGCTCGGCCCGCCGAGCGCGTGCGGCGCGAGGCACCGGTGGCATGGATCGCACTCGGGCTGGCGATGGTGCTGACGCTGCCGGTCGTGCGCGCCATGTCGGCGCTGACGACCTGGGGATACGTCGACGGGACGACTCCGTTCGCCCTCGTGCCCGCCGCGGCCGCCGCGACCTTCGCGGGGCTCTGGTCGGCGTGGATCGATCGCGACGACCCGGCGCGGGGCATGCGGCACGACCTTCTCGTCCGCTCCCTCGCCACCGCCGTGCTCGCACTGCTGCTGCTCGCGACGCTCACCTTCGCGCAGCTGCTCACGACCGGGGCGCTGCTGGGTTCGCTCGCACTCCTCGCGGCGATCGCCGCCGTGTGGGCCTCGACGTTCATCGCCCGCCTGCGCGAGCTGCAGGCGGCGCGCGTGGCGAGCATCCGCGCCGAGCACCGCGCCGAGATGGCCGCGCACCTGCACGACTCGGTGCTGCAGACGCTCGCGCTCATCCAGAACCGCGCGGGCGCCTCGAGCGAGGCCGGCCGCCTCGCCCGCGCCCAGGAGCGCGAGCTGCGGGCCTGGCTGTACGACGGCGATCTGCCCGCCGACAGCGACCTCGCCACCGACCTGCGCGACTACGGCTCGGCCCTCGAGCTCGACTACGAGGTCGTCATGACGGTCGTCTCGGCCGGCGCCTCCACGGAGCGGGCCAGCGGCGAGGTCGCCGCCGCGGCGCGCGAGGCCATGCTGAACGCCGCCCGCCACGCCGGCGGCGAGGTGTCGGTGTACATCGAGGGATCGGACGGCGCGGTCGACGTGTACGTGCGCGACCGCGGTCCGGGGTTCTCGCTCGACGACGTGCCGCCCGACCGGCTGGGCGTGCGCGAGTCGATCCTCGGCCGCATGCGCCGGATCGGCGGCTCGGCGACGGTCGGCCCGGGCGCCGGCGGCGCGGGCACGCAGGTGCACATCCGCTACCCCGCGGGCGGCGGGCGTGGCTGAGCTGCGCGTGGTCATCGTCGACGACCACTCGATCTTCCGCTCCGGCCTGCGCCACGATCTCGCCGCCGACCTGCGCGTCGTGGGCGAGGCGGCCGATGCCGCCGCGGCGGTGGCGGTGATCGCCGAGACCCGCCCCGACGTGGTGCTGCTGGACGTGCACCTGCCACTTACGGCCGAGTCGCGCGACGAGGGCGAGCGCACCGGCGGCGAGGAGGTGCTGCGCCGCGCGGCGCCGCTCTCGCCCGCCACGCGCTTCCTCGCGCTGTCGGTCTCGGACGCCGCCGAGGACGTCGTGCGGGTCATCCGCGCGGGCGCCCGCGGCTATATCACGAAGGGCGCGTCCGGCCAGGAGGTGTCGCGCGCGGCGCGCACGGTCGCCGAGGGCGATGCGGTCTTCTCGCCGCGCCTGGCGGGCTTCGTCATCGACGCGTTCGGCGCCGCGGCGGGCGAGACGGCGCAGGCCGACGACGAGCTCGACCGGCTCTCGGCCCGCGAGCAGGAGGTCATGCGCCTCATCGCCCGCGGCTACGCGTACAAGGAGGTCGCCGGCGAGCTGTTCATCTCCATCAAGACGGTGGAGTCGCACGTCTCGGCCGTGCTCCGCAAGCTGCAGCTGTCGTCCCGCCACGAGCTCACCGCGTGGGCCTCCGCCCGCCGCCTGCTCTGACCGGGCCGGCTTGCCGCCAAGCGGTAGCGCCTGCCAGAGTACGGGGGTGAGCGAGACCCGCGAGGCCCCGGCGCCGCACGATGCGCGCCTGGAGCAGGCGCGCCCGGTGCTGCTGATGTTCCGCTCGTTCCTCATCCGCGCGCTCGCCGCGGCGCTGCTGTACTCGTTCCTGGCGGTCGGCAGCAAGGGCGAGTGCTTCACGGAACCCGAGGAGACGTGCATCCAGATCGAGATCGGGCCGAGCCCGTTCGTGTATCTGGCCATCGCCTTGATCGCCATCGGCGCGTTCCGCGCGGTGGACCGCCGCGCCGTCGATGCGCACGACGCGGCCCGCATGCTCACGCGGCGCCTGCGGCTCATCCTCGCGATCGTCGTCGTGTCGTTCGTCGCGATCGGGCTGTGGATCGCCTTCTATCCGATCGAGGGATGGCCCCGCCCGGGCACGTGGTTCTACCCGTTCCCGTTCGGCGCCGCCGAGCTCACGCACTCCTGACGCCCTGGGCGGGACCGGGCGTTCCCGATCCGCCGCCGTGTGGCTAGGATCGGCCCCATGATGCAAATGCTCGGCGGCCTCGCCCTGCTGGCCCTGTTCGGCTGGGCGATCGCCTGGCGGATCGTGCAGGGCCGCCGCGCGAAGGACGCACCCCGAGACGACACCCGACGGGCCGGCGAGCACGCCGACCCCACCTCGACCGAGGCGACCCACCGCGCCCTCGGCCGCACGGCCTGGACCCGCATCTCCGGCCCCTGAGCCCGATCCGGCGGCTTGCGGTGGTCGCTTCATCTCCGGCGCTGCGCGCCTCCGTTCAGCAACCGATGAGTTCAACCGAACGGTGAAACCCCACGGTTGCTGAACGAAGTGAGCGACAGCGAACGAAGATGAAGCGACCACAGCAACTCCCTGATGGGTGCGGTTTCGCTTCAGCCCCGCGGCTTGCGGCCGCCGTCTTGCCTCATGTCAATAGGTCCGGGAGCGGTTGACGCTTGCCTCACGCAAGAGGTCCGCGTAGCTCAGGCGGCGGGGCGGGTGCCTTGGGTG
>NZ_JBSFPT010000047.1:0-9705 GCF_053588335.1 Microbacterium sp. NPDC003461
CTGCCGCTGGCCACCGTGCGGCGGTGGGAGGAGGCCACGGGAGGGCTGCTCGTCGAGGGCTACGGCATGACCGAGACCTCGCCCGTGGCGCTCGGGGTGCTGCTTCACGCGTGGCTGTGGGCGTTCACGCCCGTCGCTCGGCCCGCCGAGCGCGCTTCGCGCTCGCACAGTGACCGGTTTCTGTGGAGGGTTGCGCTCATCGGTTGCTGAACGGAGGCGCGAAGCGCCGGAGATGAAGCGACCAGCGCAGCCGTCATGGACTTGCTGTGGTCGCTTCATCTTCGTTCAGCAACCGTGGGTTGAACCGGTCGGTTGCTGAACGGAGCGGCCGCAGGCCGCGGAGATGAAGCGACCAGCCCCCACGCCTCCACGGGCCTCTCCAGACGTCGCATCCGCGACGCCTGGAGCCTCGGGCCGTGGGGACCCGCTGATGGTCTCGCACAACCTCGAAGGGACCGCCGCATTCGCGACGGTCCCTTCGAGGTTGGCGCCCCCAACAGGATTCGAACCTGCGACCTTTGGTACCGGAAACCAACGCTCTATCCCCTGAGCTATGGAGGCTCAACGAGGATACCAGCCGGGGAGGGTGCCGCCGTGCCGATACCCTGACCGGGTGAGCCAGCACGCCCTCGCCACCCGCCCCGAGGGCGTGCTCCACGCGGGCTGGCGGATGATCGCCGACGCCGGGCGGCTCATCGGGCGGCACTGGCCGGCGCTGCTGCTGCTCGCGCTGGCGGCCGTCGTCTCGCGCCACTACCTGCTGCTGTGGGCCGTGGACGCATCGCTCGTGTCCGGCGTGCTCGGCCGGCTCGTGATGTCACTCGTCGTCTTCGTGCAGCTCGTTACGATCGTCGCCTCGCTGCTCGTCATGCGCGCTCGCGCGTCGAGCGGGCGGCCGTTCACCGATCTCCTCATCGCGAGCGCCGCCGTGATCCTGCCGTTCCTCGTCATCTACGAGCACTACGGCTTCCTCTACGAGGACACCCTGACGATGGGCCTCGGCGTGGCGTACAGCGTGATCGACGGCGAGGGCGACGTGGCCTCGCGCCTCGCGGGCAGCACGACGGCCGATGTGCTGGCCACCGCCGCCGTCGCATTCGCGTCCGCACGCGGGCTCACCATGATCGTGCGGCGCCTTCCTGGCGACCGCGATCGCCTGCGCGCCGTGCTGCGCCTGCTCGTGGGGTACGCCGAGGTGGTGTGGATCTTCCTGAGCGCCACGGTCCTGCGCGAGGGCACGCTCGGCTTCGGCGACTGGTGGCATTCCCGCCGCATCGGCGCGGCGCTGGATCGCTGGTGGCTGGGCGTCGAGCTGCACGTGCCCTCGCTCGCCGACTCGCTCGAGTGGCTGTGGTCGGCGGTGCTCGCGGTCGCGGCCGCCGCGATCATCGGCTTCGTCGTGCCGCTGGCGTGGCTCGCGCTGGGCACGCTCGTCTACGGCGCACAGGCCCGCCCGCTCCTCACCGCGGCGGGAATCAAGACGCGGGTCTCGCGCGTCATCCGCCGCGTGCGCGAGGACTGGATCGACCGGGCTCTCGACCTGGCGACCGACCCGGAGCGCCGCTTCGGCGGCGCGGTGGGCGCCGTGATCCTCGTAGTGCGCGCCGGCTGGGCGCCCGTGCTCGTGTTCTGCCTGGCCTTCCTCGTCGCCGACCGCGCCGGGTGGATCCTCGGCGAGCTCGCGCGCACCCTGCTCGTCTGGCAGCCGACCGCCGTCTGGTTCGCCTGGTACACGCCGATCGAGACGCTCGGCACCGCCGCGCAGCGCGTGCTCACCCTCGCCCTCGTCGCGTCGGCCGTCGATGCGCTGCTGCGCGGGCTGGGCGCGGCCCCCGCGCTGCGGCTGCCGGCGCGGGCTCCCGGCTATCGGCCGTCGATCCCGAAGCGATAGAACTGCGGCGAGAAGGTGCGGCCGAAGGGGTCGACGAGCTCGACGCGCGCCGGCTCGGCGTCGTCCGGCATCACGAACAGCGTCTCGAGCCGCGGGTCGTCCTGCATGCCGCAGTCCAGCTCGGTGGCGTTCCACTCGGGCAGCTCCACGACATCGCGATCGATCGGCGTGAACAGGCGGCCGGCCGCGTCGACGACGCGCGGGGCGCACGAGACGACGTCGTCGCGCGTCGACTCCACGTCGATCACGAGCCGCCACGCGCCGTAGCCCTCCGGCGGCGTCCACGGATCGCCGTACTCGCCCGTGACCACGCGCTCGCGCGAGAACGAGACCAGCCGCACCGACGACTCCCCGATCGTCGCCCAGCCGTCCGCGCCGGGCTCGACGGCCACGCGCGGCTCGGTGACGAGATACCCGTCGCGCGCGTCCTCGGCGGCCATCCACGCCGCGGCCCCGACCGTCGCGGCGAGCGCGACCGCCGTGAGCGCCACGGACAGCGAGCGCCTCACGAGGCGTCCTCCCACTCGGCGTCGGGGAGCGCCACCGTGCCGGACGCCCGCTCGATCGGCACGCGGATCGCCGTCTGCTGGGGGTAGCGGCTCACCGTCATCGCGATCGTCGCGCTGGTCAGCTCGACGTCGGCCGCCACCTCGAACACGATCGGTCCCCGCAGCGACATGCCCGGCTGCGCCTGCGGCAGACGCCGGTCCACCCGATCGGTCGCCTCGAAGCGGCGGCCGGCCGCGTCCTCCAGCCACCAGCTGAGGTCGTCGATCGGCCCGGCCACCCCGCGCAGCGAGGCGTCGACGACGATCCAGTAGCCGTCCGTGTCGATCTCCTCGCCGCCGGCGTCCACGCGGGTCGCCGCCGTCGCCCCGTGGACGGTGACCGCTCCCTGGCCGATCGCGACCGGCGCGCCGGCGTGACCGGTCAGCACGACCGGCCGATCGATCGGCAGGTCCGCGTCGATCCGATCCGCCAGCAGCCCGCCGGCGATCACGAGCACACCGAGCGACCCCAGCGTGGCGAGCCGCCTCATCCGTCGTCTCCCCTCAGCACGTCGGGCAGGCGATCCGTGTACGGGATCGTCATCTCCGCGGCGGGGGCGACGCCGCCCCAGTGCCACTCGTCCGCGGAGGGGCTGAAGGCCCAGTGCGCCTCGAGCGCCTGCACGTCCAGGCCGTCCGCCGGGGCGTCCGCGGCGGCGGCCAGCGGCCACAGGTACGCGACGTCGACGGGCAGGTCGGGGTGCAGCTGCGGCGAGCGCCGGCCGTCGTCGAGGGCGATGGTGTGGCTCGCATCCGGGCTCGCATCGTCGCCGTCGGCGAGCGCCAGCCCCGCGGGCAGCTCGATCACCTGGCGCGGGAACACGAGCGTGGACGCATCGGTCGAGACGACGGTGGCCCGCACGACGAGCCACGCCGAGGCGCCGTCGGGCAGCGACTGACCGTCCTCGGTCGTGACGGTGTAGTCGTGGATCGTCGCGATCACCTGGCCGTGGTCGTGCGGTTCCCCGGCCGCCCACTGCGCCCGCACGCGCGCGTCGGCCGACGCGAACCCGCCGAGCGCGGCGGTCAGCGACACGACGGCGATCACCGCGGCCGCGGCGATCCAGGCGCCGCGGGGCACGCGCGACAGCACCGCACCGATCGCGCCCGCGCCGCTCCCCGCCACGCCCCCAGCCTACGGAAGCAGGGGGGCTTCCGCCCCCTCCGCCTCCGGCGCTACGCTCGCGGCATCCGGCCCGTCCGGGGCGGACGCGTCGGGTACGCACGCGGTACTCAGACGGAGACACGCAGACCGAGCACTCAGACCGGGACGACCCGCCGATGCGGCGCTAGCGTCGCAGGCAAACATCCATTCATCTGAATATTCCTTCGAAGGAGTGGTCATGCGCCGCACCGAGCGTCCGACGGCATCCGAGCCGACCGCCGAGGGCACAGGCCGGGGCCCGAGCCCCGACACCCTCTCGATCCTGTGGAAGTTCGGCGTGATGCTGGCGGTGGCCATCGCCATCGCGCTCGTGCCCACGCCCGAGGGCGTCGAGGACCGCGGCATGCTCATGCTCGGCATCTTCGTCGCGACCATCATCGGGCTCATCCTGCAGCCGCTGCCCACCCCGTCGGTCTCGCTCATCGGGCTCGCCGCCGCGATGGTCACCGGCGCCATGGGCATGTCCGCCGTGCGCGTCGACACCGTCGGCGGCGGCACCGCGAGCCTGCCCATCGAGGCCCTCGCCGGCTTCGCCAACACGACGGTGCTGCTCATCGTCGCGGCGTTCTTCATCTCCGACGGCTTCCTGCTCACGGGCCTCGGCCGCCGCATCGCGCTGATGTTCATCCGCGTGCTCGGCAAGACGCCCCTCGGCATCGCGTACGGCATGGCGGCCACCGACCTCGCGCTCGCCCCCGCCACCCCGTCGAACACCGCCCGCGCCGGCGGCGTCGTCTACCCGATCATCCGCTCGATCGCCGAGGTGCAGGGCTCGACGCCCGAGCCCGACGAGTCGCGCCGCAAGGTGGGCTCCTACCTGGCCTTCACCGCCGCGATCGTGAACACGATCACGAGCGCGATGTTCATCACGGCCATGGCGGGCAACCCGCAGGCGGTGTCGCAGGCCGCCGATCTGGGCATCGACATCACGTGGGGCGGCTGGGCGGCCGCCGCGATCGTGCCGGGCCTGCTCAGCCTCATCGCCGTGCCGTGGGTGATGTCGAAGATCTACGGCCCCACGACGAAGACCACCCCCGAGGCGCCCGCCATGGCGCGCGAGGAGCTCGCCCGGATGGGCCGGCTCTCGTTCGGCGAGACGGTGATGATCTTCACCTTCGTGCTGCTGCTCGTGCTGTGGATCTTCGGATCGAGCATCTCGGATGCCGTCAACGGCGCGCTCGGCACGGGCATCCAGCTCGACGCGACGACGGCGGCGTTCGTCGGCATCGCCGTCATGCTCGTCACGCGCGTGCTCACGTGGAAGGACATGGCCCGCAACGGGTCGGCGTGGAACACGTTCATCTTCTTCGCCGTGCTCGTGGGCATGGCCGAGCACCTGAACCGCCTCGGCGTCATCCAGTGGATCGGCGACTTCGTCAGCGGCCTCGTCGGCGGCATGCCCTGGGTGTTCGCCTTCGCGATCCTCACGCTCGTGTACTTCTACGCGCACTACCTGTTCGCCTCGAACACCGCGCAGATCGTCGCGATGTACGGCGTCTTCCTCGGCGCGGCCGTGGCCGCCGGCGCCCCGCCGATGTTCGCCGCGCTCGTGTTCGGCTTCATCGGCAACCTCTTCGGCGCTCTGTCGCACTACGCCTCCGGCCCGTCGGGCGTGATCTACGGATCGGGCTACGTGAAGGTCGGAGAGTGGTTCCGCACCGCGTTCGTCATGTCGGTCGTCGTCATCCTCATCTGGACGATCGCCGGCGGTGCGTGGATGGCCGTGCTCGGGCTCTGGGAGGGCGCCGCTCCGCCGCTCGGCTGATGGGTCCTGGCTGATGCAGCCCTGGGCGGCGGCTGGGCAGCCTCGCGCGGCGCCGTTGCTACCGTGAGAGGCGGGATCCGGCACCGGATCCGCGGACGAGGGAGCTGTACCCGCACACGACAAGACGGCCACGGAAGGGGTGTCGCACGCCATGGCGTGGCTCGTCTTGATCCTCTCCGGCATGCTCGAGGCCGTGTGGGCCTCGGCGCTGTCGGCCTCGAAGGGCTTCCGCAGGTGGAAGCCGACCGTCCTGTTCGCCGTCTCGCTGCTGGGCAGCATGGCCGGGCTCGCGTGGGCGATGACCTCGCTGCCCACCGGCACGGCCTACGCCGTGTGGGTGGGCGTGGGAGCGACCCTCACGGTCGCGTGGGCGATCGTCACGAAGCGCGAGCGGGCGAGCGTGGCGCGCGTGCTGCTGCTCGTGCTGCTCGTGACGTCGATCGTCGGCCTGAAGGCGGTGAGCTGAGTGGCGTGGCTCGTGCTGCTGCTCAGCGCGGTCGCCGAGGCCGTGTGGGCCACGGCGCTCGGCCTCTCGGACGGGCTGACGCGCCCCGCGCCGACCGCGGTGTTCCTCGTCGCGCTGACGGCGAGCATGCTGGGGCTCGGATATGCCGCGACGCGGATCCCGATCGGCACGGCCTACCCGGTGTGGGTGGGGGTGGGCGCGGCCCTCACGGTCGCCTACGCGATGGCGACGGGCGCCGAGAGCGTCTCGCCGTGGAAGATCGTCTTCCTGCTCGGGATCGTCGGCTCCGTCGTCGGCCTGAAGCTGCTGCCACCGCCGAAGCCGCGCGCGGCGGCCGACGAGTCGCGCTGACCGTCAGACCGCGGCGGCGAACGACAGCGGGCTCCACGCGCCGGGCCGCGTGAGCTCGGCGTAGCGCACGTCCGCCGCGCCCGGCGTCACCGACGCCACGCACGCGAGCAGCGACATCGTCGCGTAGCCGTGCGGACGGTTGTCGCGGATGATGGCGCGGTCATCGCGCGGATCGAGCGCGGCCGATTCGGCCAGCACACCGGTCCATGGCTCCCACCACCGCTCCCCCTCCGTCGACGCGGCCGCGAAGGCGCCGCGCCACGCCGCGATGCGGGCGGTGGCGGGATCGTCGGGCTCGTCGTGCGCGATCATGTGCGTGCCCGGCCCGAGATCCCGGCGCCGCAGCGCGGCGCCGTCCCACGTGGTCACGGTCGCCGACGCGCCGTCGATCCCGACGAGGTGGAAGCCCCGCGTGCGCGGCCGCTCCACGGCCCGGCCCGCGACGGCGTCGAGCACGAGCGCCCCGCGCGATTCGATCCGCTCCGGCGGCAGCGCCGGATCCCCCGCCCGGTTCACGATGACGGCCACGCGCCCGTCCGCCGGTCGCGCGGCGAGCCACGCGCCGCCGCCGAGCCGGTCGCGCACGCCGAGGGTGCCGGGCCGGTCCGGCCACCACGCCCCCAGCGGATCCCACGCGCGGGCGGGATCCTCGTCGCGCACGGCCAGCATCCGCACGGGGTCTGCGGCGCTCTCGGGGACGCGGATCACGACGGTGCACACGTGCCCAGCCTAGGCACGCCGCCGATCCGCGGGCCGCGATGCGCGGCGGCTGCGGATGCGAGAAGGTGGAGTCATGCGGATCGTCGTGGGCGTGACGGGCGGCATCGCCGCGTACAAGACCGTGCAGCTGGTGCGGCTGCTCGTGACCGACGGGCACGAGGTGCACGTGATCCCGACCGAGAACGCGCTGCGCTTCGTGGGCGCGCCGACGTGGGAGGCCATCAGCCGCCACCCGGTCACGACCTCCGTGCACGACGACGTGCCGCGCGTGCGGCACGTGGCCCTCGGCCAGGCGGCCGAGCTCGTCGTGATCGCGCCGGCGACCGCGCACACGCTCGCGAAGATGGCGGCGGGCCTGGCCGACGACCTGCTCGGCACGACCCTGCTCGCCACGACCGCGCCCGTCGTGGTGGCGCCCGCCATGCACACCGAGATGTGGCGCCACCCCGCCACGCAGGCGAACGTCGAGACGCTGCGGTCGCGGGGCGTGCGCTTCATCGGCCCCGACAGCGGGCGACTCACGGGCGACGACACCGGCCCCGGCCGGATGGCGGAGCCGGAGCGCATCCACGCCGAGCTCGGTGCGCTGCTGCGCGCGGCGGGCGGGCCGGCGGGCGACGGCGCACCGGGCGCAGTGGTCGGCGGCGCAGCGGAGGAGAACGGCGCTATCGGAGGAGCCGACGCCGGATCCGCTCCTCCGCACGGCGCGGAGTCCTCCGGAGGGCGGGACCTGGCCGGGCTGCGGATCGTCGTGTCGGCGGGCGGCACGCGCGAGCCGATCGATCCGGTCCGGTTCATCGGCAACCGCTCGAGCGGGCGGCAGGGCGCCGCCCTAGCCCTGGCGGCGGCCGAGCGCGGCGCCGACGTGACGCTCGTCGCGGCGCACGTCGAGGAGGCCGTGCTCGCCGACGTGCAGGCGCGGCCGGGGATCGCGGTGCGCACGGCAGGGACCGCCGCCGAGCTCGGCGAGGCGATGCGCGCGGCCGCCGACGGCGCCGACGTGGTCGTGATGGCGGCGGCCGTGGCCGACTACCGCGTCGCCGAGGTGGCCGAGACGAAGCTCACGAAGGAATCCGCCCCCGGCGGGCTCGAGCTGCGCCTCGTCGAGAACGAGGACATCCTCGCGGGCCTCGCACGGGATCGCGCCCCCGGCCAGACCGTCGTCGGCTTCGCGGCCGAGACCGTGGCCGACGACGAGGAGCTCGTGGAGCGCGCCCGCCGCAAGCGCGAGCGCAAGGGCGCCGACCTGCTCGCGGCGAACGCCGTGGGCTGGACCGCCGGCTTCGAGGCGCGCGACAACGCGGTGGTCGTCGTCGACGCGGGTGGCGAGGTCGTCGCACGCGCGGGCGGCTCGAAGCGGGAGGTCGCCGACGCGATCCTCGACGCGATCCTCGCGGCGCGCGCCGCGTCCTGATCCCGGCGGTCAGGCGTCGGGCTGCCGCAGGTGGTCGTCGAGCGCCTCGACGAGCCGCTGCGATCCCTCCGCGGTCTCGGCGCCGTGACCGCCCGTGTGGATGAGGGTGACGCGGCTGCCGGCGTCGTCGGGCTCGACGGTCCACGTCAGGATCCCCTGATCATCCCGGCCGCCGTCCCACGTCGCGACGAAGGTGTGCGAGAACGAGCGCGGCGGCTCGTACGAGAGCACCTCGCCCGCGAGCTGCACGTCGCCGTCCTCGTCCACGTATTCGATGGGCTCGCCCACCTGCCACGTCGTGCGCGGCCACGTGCCGTAGTACCAGGACCGCACCCGCACGGGGTCGGTGAGGGCCGCCCACGTGCGCTCGGGGGTCGCGCCGGTCTGGATCCGATACATCCGCTCGCCGTCCATGCCCCCATGGTGCCGGGGCGCGGCGGCGACCGCGAGGGGGTTGCGGGATCAGCCCTGCCTGCGCACGATCTCGGTGATCCAGATCGGGGCGTAGGGCGAGGTGCAGTTCGGCGGCGTCGGGTAGTCCTTCAGCACCTCGAGCCGCTCGCCGATGTCGAGCGCGCGGGCGCGCTGATCCGGGTGCGCGATGCCGATGTACGCGAGCGTGGAGTTCATCTCCCACTGCAGCGGTGCGGGGGCGTCGCGCATCTCGGCCTCGATGGTGTCGAGCAGCGCGGGCAGGTCGAGGCCGTCCGGGTCCTTCTGCGCGCGGAACCCCGTGAGCGCCCATCCGGCCGCGGCGACGTGCGGATCGGCGTCCTCGAGCCAGCGCAGGCGAAGCTGCTCGAGGTGCGGGCTCTTCTTGGCGATGTAGTTGGTGAGCCAGTCGCGCACCTTGGGCGCGCGGGCCTCGCGCAGCATGGCGTCGATCTCGTCGGCCGAGTACTGCTTCGGGCGCGAGACGAGCAGGGCCAGCAGTCGCGCGGGCGTGCGGCCGGTGGCCCACAGCTCGCGCGCGAGCTCGGGATCGGTCTTCACCCGCTTCGCGACGGCGCGCAGCTTCGACAGGTTGACGCCGTGGTCATCGCCGTGGCGCTCGTTGATCTCGCGCATGCGCGCGTCCTCGAGGCCCTCCAGCTCGGCCAGCAGCGCGCCCACCGTCTCGCTCATGCGAGCAAGCGTACGCGCGGTTGCGGAGCGCGACCCCGTCGGTTGCTGAACGAAGTGAGCGCCAGCGAACGAAGATGAAGCGACCACAGCAAGTCCACGACGGTTGCGGTGGTCGCTTCATCTCCGGCGCTACGCGCCTCCGTTCAGCAACCGATGAGTAACCGATGGTGCTCCCACCGGTCACTCTGCGAGCGCGAAGCGCGAGCGTGGGGGCCCCCAAAACGCCCGCCCCCACCCCCCAAAAACAAAAACCACGGAAG
>NZ_JBSFPT010000048.1:0-9219 GCF_053588335.1 Microbacterium sp. NPDC003461
CGGCCGCATCGGCGGCCGCACGCTCGCGCTTCGCGCTCGCACAGTGACCGGTGGGAGCGCCATCGGCTGCACCTCATCGGTTGAACCCATCGGTTGAACCCATCGGTTGAACCCATCGGTGGGACCCCGTCGGTTGCTGAACGGAGCGCCGTAGGCGCGGAGATGAAGCGACCACAGCAACCGTTGTGGACTTGCTGGGGTCGCTTCATCTTCGTTCGCTTCGCTCACTGCGTTCAGCAACCGTGGGGGTTCACCGATCGGTTGCGCCCATCGGCTGCTGGAACGGAGCGGCGAGGCGCGTCAGCCGAGGGCGAGGCGGATCGCGAGGACCAGCATCACGACGGCGATGATCGTGTCGAGGATGCGCCATGCTCGGGGCGTGCGCAGGTAGCGGCCCAGCAGCGTCGCGGCGACCGCGAGCGCGGTGAACCAGATGACCGAGCCGGTGATGGCGCCCGCCGTGAACGTCCAGCGCTCGTCGCCGAACGTGTTGGCGATCGAGCCGAGCATGGCGGTGTCGAGCCACAGGTGCGGGTTGAGCCACGTCATCGCGGCGCACGTGAGCAGCGCCGCCGCGAGCGTGCCCGTGCGCGGACGCGTGAGCACCGCCGTGCCGCCCGTCCCCGTCGCGCTCTGCGGCGCGGGCGCGTCCGGCGCGGCCACGAGCACCTCGCCGGTCGGGCGCCATGCGCGCCGGGCGGCCATGAGGCCGTAGCAGGCGAGGAACACGACGCCCGCCCAGCGCGCCGCCTCGAGCACCCACGGCGCGTGCGAGGCCACGTAGCCGACGGCGCCGGTGGCGGCGCCGATCAGGACGAGGTCGCTGAGGATGCAGAACAGCGTGACGGCCACGATGTGCTCGCGCTTGGCGGCCTGGCGCAGCAGGAAGGCGTTCTGCGCGCCGACAGCGACGATGAGGGAGAGTCCGATGCCGAGACCGGAGAGGAAAGCGGAGAGCACGCTCCCACGGTAGGCCGCGCGCGATACGAAGGCCAGTTCACGATCCTTCACTACATGAAGCACCGCTTCATGTAGCGTCGGGTCATGCGGATCGCCCCCGAGCTCGCCGAGACCGTCGCCGCCGTCGTGGACGCGGGAAGCCTCGAGTACGCCGCCATCGACCTCGGCATCTCGCCCTCGGCGGTGAGCCAGCGCCTGCGCGCCCTCGAGTCCGAGCTCGGCCGCGTGCTGGTCGTGCGCTCGCGCCCCGTGCGGGCCACCCCGGCCGGGGAGGCCGTCGTGCGGCTGGCCCGGCAGTACGCGATCCTGCAGCACGACGCGGCGCGCGAGCTCGGTCTGGAGGGCGCCCGCGTGCGGCTCCCGCTCGCGGTCAACGCCGATTCGCTCGCCACGTGGATCCTCGATCCGCTCGCCCGCTTCGCCGCCGATCGGCCCGTCGATCTCGAGCTGCTGCGCGACGACCAGGACGCGACGGCGGGGATGCTCGCCTCCGGGGCGGTGATCGGCGCGGTGACGTCGCAGGACGAGCCCGTCGCGGGCTGCACCGTGGTGCCGCTGGGCGCGATGCGGTACTTCGCGTGCGCGACGCCCGACTACATCGCGCGGTGGCTGCCCGGCGGCGCCACGCCCGAGGCGCTCGCCCGGGCGCCCGTGCTGGAGTTCGACCGCCGCGACGAGCTGCAGGGTCGGTGGCTCGCGGCCAGGGGCGTGGACCACACGCGCACGCCGCGGCACTTCATCCCCGGATCGCAGGACTTCGTGAGCGCCGTGGCGGCGGGCATGGGCTGGGGCCTCGTGCCCGAGCAGATGGCGCCGCCGGGCCTCGTGCGCATCCGCGAGGAGGAGGCGGTCGTGCCGCTGCACTGGCAGCGCCGCCACCTGCGCTCGCCGCTGCTGGAGGCGCTCGACGAGGTGCTCGTGGCGGCCGCGGCCGACGCGCTCGCGGGCCGGTAGGGGGCCGGCGCCGCTCAGCCCTCGGCGACCTGCAGCACGACCTTGCCGCGGGTGTGCCCCTCTTCGAGGTGGCGATGCGCGGCGGCGATATCGGCGAGCGGGAACACCTCGTCCACGTACGCCTGCACCGATCCCGACTCCAGCAGGCGCGCGATCGTGCCGAGCGCGACCCCGTCGGGCACGACCTTGAACGACGTGGCGCGCACGCCGGCCGCGGCGGCCTCCTCGGCGTATCCGGGCCAGGATCCGGTCGGCACCGAGGCGAGCAGGCCGCCGGGTCGCAGCACCGTCAGCGAGCGCGATCCCGTGCGCGCCGACACATTGCCCACGAGGTCGATCACCACGTCGACGGTGCCGACGACCTCCTCGAACCGGGTGCTCGTGTAGTCGACGACGACCGCGGCGCCGAGCTCGCGCAGCCACGAGGTGTTGCGGGCCGACGCGGTCGCCGTCACGTGGGCGCCGAAGTACGACGCGAACTGCACGGCGAAGTGCCCCACGCCGCCCGCCGCCGCGTGGATGAGGATGCGCTGACCCTCGTGCGCGTGGGCGACCTCGACCACGAGCTGCCATGCGGTCAGCGCCGCGAGGGGCACGCCGGCCGCCTCGGCGTGCGACAGCGAGGCGGGCTTGTGCGCCACCGCCGTCGACGGCGCCACGACGTACTCCGCGTGGCTGCCGCCGGTGCGGGGCACGGCCGCCATCCCGAACACCGGCGTGCCGGGCGCCAGCGGATGGGCCTCGTAGGGCGACTTCACGACCACGCCCGAGAAGTCGAAGCCGGGCACGGCGGGCCACGAGGCGATGCCTCCGGAGACGCCCCGCCCCGCCCGCGTCTTCACGTCGATGGGGTTCAGCCCGGCGGCCACGACCCGCACGAGCACCTCGTTCATGATGGGCGCGGGCGTGGGCACGCGGTCGAGGCGCAGCACGTCGGCGCCTCCCGGAGCGTCGAACACCGCGGCGCGCATCGTGTCGGGCGTCTCGGGCACGGGCTCGCTGGCGAGCGCCGTGCTGCTGGAACGCAGCGGCCGGAATCTCATGGGTCGCACCCCCTCCTGCGTGCTCGGCGCGTCGTCGCACCGGTGCGAACAGTCAACCCGATGCGTGAGTCGCCGGTGTTTCGGCGAGGAAACAGCATCCGCGTGTCGCGGCGCCGGATCAGTCCTCGGCCGGCCCGCCCGGCGCGCCCTGCACGAGGCTGTGCAGCAGGTCGGCCAGGCGCTCCACGTCGTGCACGGGCCACGCCCGCAGCTCGCGGAACAGGCCGTCCCGCGGGCCCCGGACCTCCTCGAGGCGGGCCTTGGCGGCGGGCGTCGCCTCGAGGAGCTGTGCGCGGCGGTCGGTGGGGTCCGGTGAGCGGACGACGAGCTCGCGCTCCTCGAGCATGGCGATGAGCCGGCTGAGCTGGCCCTTGTCGAGCATCATCCGCTCGGCCAGCTCCGACGCCTTCACCGGGCCGTGGCGCACGATCGTCGTGAAGACCTTGTAGGCGCCCGGCAGCAGACCGGGGGAGAGCAGCTCGGCGTTGCGCGTGATGATGCGACGGAAGCGCTGCGCGATCTCCGAGAACTCGCTCTCGACGCGGCGGATCGCGTCGTCGCGGGCGGCGTCGTCCGGCTCGTCCGCCCGCGCCCCGCCCGCGCCCTCGCTCATCGCCGCTCGCCCTCCGCCGATCCGCGTCCCTCGCCGTCCCGGTCCTCGGCGGGCAGCGGGATCGCGCCCGTCGCCGCCAGCGACACCTGACTCACGCTGGCCAGCATGGGGTGTTCGTCCTCGGCCGTCAAATCGCGCTCGCCGTTCGCCGGCTGCTCGCCGCCGGCGGCCTCGCGGGCCGCCTTCTCGGCGCGCAGGCGCTCGACGGTGGTCTGCCGCGTGAGCGGCTTGTTGGGCAGGAAGCAGATCGCGATGAGGCTCAGCAGCGCGATCGGGATCGCCACGACGAACGCGTGTGAGATCGCCTGGGCCGAGACATCCTCGATGATCGTCGCGATGCCCTCCGGCAGCGTGCGGGTGGCGGGCAGCGCGCCCGAGGCGAGCTCCTCGGCGATCGACACGCCCTCCGGGCCGAGCTTCTGCACCTCCGCGGCCACGTCGGCCGCGCGATCCGTGAGCTGCTGCGTCATGCTGGCGGCGAGCACCGAGCCCATCACGGCCGTGCCGACCGTGCCGCCCACCGAGCGGAAGAAGTTCACGCCGGAGCTGGCGACGCCCATCTTCTTCGGGTCGGTCGTGTTCTGCACGACGAGCACGAGGTTCTGCATCGTCATGCCCGTGCCGGCGCCCACGAGGAACATGAACACGCCGACCAGCCACAGCGGGGTGTCGTAGCGCAGCGTCGACATGAGCGACGAGCCGATCGTGAGCAGCACGGCGCCGACAACGAGGAAGCTCTTCCACTTGCCGAAGCGCGTGACGAGGTTGCCGACGACGGTGGAGGAGCCGAGCATGCCGATCGCCATGGGCAGCGTGAGCAGACCGGCCTGGGTGGGTCCGAAGCCGCGCGAGATCTGCATGTACTGGCCGAGGTAGACGCTCATGCCGAACATCGAGACGCCGATGGTGATCGACGCGAGCACCGACAGCGTGAACGTCGGGTTGCGGAACAGATCCATCGGGATGAGCGGCTCGGCGACGCGGCGCTCCACGACGACGAAGAGGATCGCGGCGACGACCCCGATCGAGACCATCGTGTAGGTCTGCCAGCTGTTCCATCCGTAGTCGGAGACGTTCGTGATCCACACGAGCAGGAAGCCGGCGGCCACGCTCAGCAGCATGATGCCGAGGTAGTCGATCCGCACCTTCTGCGCCTCGCGCGGCTCGACGCGCAGCGTCTTGGTGATCACGATGAACGCGAGGATGCCGAGGGGCACGCCCACGAAGAAGTTCCACTGCCAGCCCACGGTGTCGGTCAGCAGGCCGCCCAGCAGCGGTCCGCCGACGATGCCGACGGCCATGACGCTGGCGAACAGGCCCATGTAGCGGCCGCGCTCGCGCGGGCTGATGATGTCGGCCATCAGGATCTGGCTGAGCGCCTGCATGCCGCCGCCGCCGATGCCCTGCAGGGCGCGGAACGCGATGAGCATCTCGGCGTTCGGCGTGAAGCCGGCGCCGACGCTCGAGACCACGAAGATCGTCAGCGCGATGAGCATGAGGGTCTTGCGGTTGACGAGGTCGGAGAGCTTGCCCCAGATGGGCGTCGAGATCGCGGTCGTGAGCATCGTCATGGTGACGACCCACGTGTACTGGGTCTGGGTGCCGCCCAGATCGGGGATGATCACGGGCATCGACGTGCCGACGACGGTCATCGTCATCATCGAGCAGAACATCGCCAGGAGCAGGCCGGAGAGGGCCTCGAGCACCTGACGATGCGACATGCGGGTGGCAGCGGGCGCGGTCATGCGGGCCTTTCACGAGATCGGATGGGGCACGACCTCGTCGTCGCGCAGAAGTTGCTGAACGTCAACCATACCCAAATGGTTGCACTACGTCAACTAATCCCATATCCGCAAGTCTGTGTCGAATCCGCGCGTCCGAACGTGCGGACTTCGCACAGACTTGCGGACACGGCTCGCGGTGGTGGGCGCCGGCGGGTGGGAGGCGCGGGAGGACGCGTCAGTCGGCGAGGGCGAGCGCGCGGTAGGCCGAGCGGGAGGCGGCGCGGTGCAGGGCCTCCTCGCGCGGGGTGAGCGCGCGGCGGCGGGGCACCTCGTTGCCGGTGGTGCGGCGGTAGAGCTCGTCGATGAGCGCGGTGGCCAGGCGCACCAGCCGATCGATCTCCGCATCGTCCCGATCGATCCACACGCACTTGGGCTCGTCGTGCAGGGGAGCGAAGTCGCGGTGCTCCTCCCAGGCGAACAGCGTGCGCTCGGCGCCCAGCACGTGCTGCTGCCACCACACCTGGCGCAGGTAGACGCGCGGGATCGTGCGCCACGACTTGTTCGTCGTCTTGATCTCGGCGAGCGTGATCCGGCCTGCGGCGTCCTGCGCCAGCCCGTCGGGCGTGGCCAGGTGGCGCTTCTCGAGCTCGGCGTGGAAGAGCGCGCTCGAGGGCTGGATGCCGTGCGTCGCGGCCACCCAGGCCGCGATCTCGGGCTCGCGGCGCCGGCCGTGATCGGTGTACGCGTTGCCGCCGAAGCGCGACCCCATGCCGAGCTTGGCGTCGGCCGCCCGCTGGATCGCGCCGTCCCCCGTCAGCTGCGCCACGTCGGTCGCGGTGATGCCCGCGGCCCTCGCGCGCAGCCAGCCGACCCGGTCGCGGGAGTCCGCGACGATCCGGGCCTGCAGTTCGGGAGACATCTCCTCGACCCTAACCCCGCCCGCCGACGCCTCCGATCCGACGCGCGCGCCCGGCCCGGTTTGGCGGTGCCGCGGCGATGGCGTAGCATGGACGGAGCCGAAGACCGCCGGTCATCGTCGTGTGCGCAAGCGCATGATGATCGAAGCACTGCTCAGCAGGGGCCCGCGCAGGTGTCACGAACGATTCTCCTGATTCCAGGATTCACGCTCCGTGCGCTTGCGCCGGAGCGTTTTGTTTTGCCGTGTGGTGGGAAACGGTCGGCGCCCCGCCTCCGCGGAGCGCCTCGTACACATCAAGGAGTGGCCATGGCGCAGAAGGAAGCATCGGTCGCCGAGCTCACGAAGAACTTCGCGGACTCGACCGCCGTACTGCTCACCGAGTACCGCGGCCTGACGGTTGCCGAGCTCAAGGAGCTCCGCAACAGCATTCGTCAGGACGCGGAATACGCCGTGGTGAAGAACACGCTGACCAAGATCGCCGCGAACAACGCGGGGATCACGGCGCTGGACGACGAGCTCAAGGGCCCGTCGGCCATCGCCTTCGTGCACGGCGACCCCGTCGCCGTCGCCAAGGGTCTGCGTGCCTTCGCCAAGGCACACCCTCTTCTCGTGATCAAGGGCGGCTACTTCGATGGCGCCGCCCTGAGCGCCGAGGAGGTCAGCAAGCTGGCCGACCTCGAGAGCCGTGAAGTCCTGCTGGCCAAGGTCGCCGGCATGATGAAGGCCTCGATGTCGAAGGCTGCCGCCCTCTTCCAGGCGCCGCTGTCGAAGACCGTCCGCACGGTCGAGGCGCTGCGTGAGAAGCAGGAGACCGCCGCGTAACACGCGGTGAGTGATCGACCACCAAACCCCCAACACACAGGAGATACATCATGGCGAAGCTCAGCACCGAGGAGCTGCTCGACGCGTTCAAGGAGCTCACCCTCATCGAGCTCAGCGAGTTCGTGAAGGCCTTCGAGGAGACCTTCGACGTCACGGCTGCGGCCCCGGTCGCGGTTGCCGCCGCGGGCGCCCCCGCCGCGGGCGGCGACGCCCCGGCCGCCGAGGAGAAGGACGAGTTCGACGTCATCCTCGAGGCCGCCGGCGACAAGAAGATCCAGGTCATCAAGGCCGTCCGCGAGCTCACCTCGCTCGGCCTCGGCGAGGCCAAGGCGCTCGTCGACGGTGCGCCGAAGCCCGTTCTCGAGGGCGCCAACAAGGAGGCCGCCGAGGCCGCCAAGGCGAAGCTCGAGGAGGCCGGCGCCACGGTGGGTCTCAAGTAAGACCCCTCGCGTCGCAAGACACCTCACGAAGGCCCCGGGAGCGATCCCGGGGCCTTCGTCGTTCCCGCCGCCGGTCGGCCCTGTCGCAGATCACGGTTCTGTCAAGGCGTTGAAGCCCGAGCGGCGGCCCCAGTAGGGTGACGGCATCGTCCGCTCGCGGAGTCGCGTGGCGGAGACCGAGAACGCCGAAGTCTCAGGGAGCGTCATGAGTGCGAACCGGAACCGCAGGGTCATCTTCGTCGCAGCGGCGGGGGCCGTCGGGCTCACGCTGACGGGTTGCGCGGGAGGCGACGGGGGCGGAGGCGGAGGCGAGTTCTCCGGCGAGGAGCTCAACGTCGTCGCCGCGTGGTCGGGCGCCGAGCAGGAGAACTTCGAGGCGGTGCTCGACGAGTTCGAGTCGCAGACCGGCGCCACCGTGAACTACACGAGCTTCGGCGACAACGGCCCCACCTACATCCAGGGTCAGCTCGAGGGCGGCACGCCGCCGAGCGTCGCGGTGATCGGGCAGCCCGCGCTCATGCAGGAGCTCGCCACGAACGGCGACATCGTGCCGCTCAGCGACGACGCGCTCGCGGCGGTCGAGGAGAACTACTCGCAGGACTGGATCGACCTCGCCACGGTCGACGGCTCCACGTACGGCGTCTGGTTCAAGGCCGCGAACAAGTCGACGGTCTGGTACAACGCCGACATCTACGACGAGGCCGGCGCCGCCGAGCCGGAGGACTGGGACGACTGGCTCGAGCAGCTGCAGATCGTGACCGACGCGGGCTACGCGGGCATCTCGATCGGCGCCGATGTGGGATGGCCGCTCACCGACTGGTTCGAGAACGCCTACCTGCGCGTCGCGGGCGGCGAGAAGTACGACCAGCTCACCAACCACGAGATCCCGTGGACGGATCCGTCGGTGGCCGAGACGCTCGAGGTGCTCGCCGAGCTGTGGGGCAGCGACGTCGTGCAGCCCGGCGGCGACCAGCG
Organism: Microbacterium sp. NPDC003461; assembly: GCF_053588335.1. Taxonomy (NCBI): domain Bacteria; kingdom Bacillati; phylum Actinomycetota; class Actinomycetes; order Micrococcales; family Microbacteriaceae; genus Microbacterium; species Microbacterium sp. NPDC003461. The sequence goes on from NZ_JBSFPT010000048.1 coordinate 8,451, forward strand.
CGACTTCCCGACGAGCGTGACCGAGGTGTTCGGCGCGAGCCCGAACGCCGGCACGGTGTTCGAGGGCGACTTCGTCGCCGGCAACATCGCCGCCGACGGCAACTCGGTGGTGGGCGAGAACGCGCTGTTCTACGACTTCCCGGCCATCAACGGATCGGAGCCCTCGGTGGTCGCCGGCGGCGACGTCGCGGTCGCCTTCAGCGACGACCCCGCCGTGGACGCCCTGATGCAGTTCCTCGCCAGCCCCGAGGCCGCGGAGGTGTGGGTCCCGAACGGCGGCCTGACCTCGCCGAACCAGAACGTGGACGCATCGCTGTACCCCGACGACATCTCGCGCGACATCGCGGAGGCGCTCACGAGTGCCGACACGCTGCGGTTCGACATGTCCGATCTGCTGCCGAGTGCGTTCGGCGGCACCCAGGGGCAGGGCTTCTGGCAGGAGATGATCGCGTTCTACCAGGACCCGACCGACGTCCAGGGCACCATGGAGCGTCTCGAGGCGGCGGCCGCTTCGGCCTACGAGGGCTGAGCGCGCCGTGACGGCCGTCACCGCCGCGCCGCCCGTCGCCCCCGCTCCGAGCGCGAAGCCGGAGCGGGGCGGCTGGCGCCGCTTCGTCATCACCGCGGCGTTCCTCTCGCCCGCGCTGGTCTTCCTCGGCGCGTTCGTCGTCTACCCGATCGTCTACACGGTCGTCCGCTCGCTCTTCGATCGCTCGGGCGGGCAGTTCGTGGGCTTCGAGAACTACGTGACGATGTTCACGAACGACAC
>NZ_JBSFPT010000049.1:0-8468 GCF_053588335.1 Microbacterium sp. NPDC003461
CGAAGCGCAGCGCCCACAGGGCGACGGCGGCGGCCGAGGCGACGTTGAGGGAGTCGACGCCGCCGGCCATGGGGATCGTCACGGTCGTGTCGGCCGCGGCGAGCGCCTGCCGCGACAGCCCGTGCCCCTCGGATCCCATCACGAGGGCGACGCGCTCGGGCGGATCGGCCACGAAGTCCTCGAGCGCGACCGCGTCGTCGGCGAGCGCGAGCGCCGCCACGCGGAAGCCCGCCTCGTGGAGCAGATCGGTCGCGCCGGGCTCGTCGGCGCGCCCGCGCCACTCCGGCAGGCGCGTCCACGGCACCTGGAAGACGGTGCCCATGCTCACGCGCACGCTGCGGCGGTAGAGCGGATCGGCGCAGCGCGGCGTGACGAGCACCGCGTCGGCACCGAGGCCGGCGGCGGCGCGGAAGGCCGCGCCCACGTTGGTGTGGTCGACGATGTCCTCGAGCACGAGCGCCAGGCGCGCGCCGTGCAGCACGTCGGCGACGGGTCGGTCGGCGGGCCGGTGCATGGCGGCGAGCATGCCGCGGTGCACGGCGTAGCCCGTCACGGCCTCGGCGACGGCGTCGGGCACGACGTACACGGGCACCTCGGGGTGCCCCGCCAGCAGCGCCTCGACCTCGGGCAGCCACTTCTCGGCCGTCAGCACCGAGCGCGGCTCGTGGCCCGCGGCGAGCGCGCGGCCCAGCACCTTCGACGACTCGGCCATGTACAGCCCGCCCCGCGGCTCGAGCACGCGGCGCAGCGCGACGTCGGTGAGATCGCGGTAGTCGGCCAGCCGCTCGTCCGCGGCGTCGTCGATCCGCTCGATCCCCATCCGCTCCTCCGATCCCGGTACAACCCCCAAAGCCTAGACTTCCGATGTGACCGCCACCGCCTCGCTCGATGCCGCCGCGACCGCCCAGGTCGGCCGCGCGATCGACGCGCTCGCCGGGCGGCGCCTCGCGATCCTCACGGGCGCGGGCGTGTCCACCGACTCGGGCATCCCCGACTATCGCGGCGAGGGCGCGCCGCGGCGCACGCCCATGACGGCGCAGCAGTTCCTCGCCGACGAGGCCGCGCGGCGCCGGTACTGGGTCGGCTCGCACCTGGGCTGGCAGGCGTTCTCGACCGCGCGGCCGAACGAGGGCCACGAGGCGATTGCCGAGCTGGAGCGCGCGGACATCGCCACGGGCGTCATCACGCAGAACGTCGACGGCCTGCACCTGCGCGCCGGCAGCAGCCGCGTCGTCGAGCTGCACGGCACGATGCGCCGCGTGTTCTGCCTGCGCTGCGGCCAGGTCTTCGACCGGCGCGACATCGGCGCGCGAGTCGAGGCCGACAACCCGTGGATCACCGTGCCCGAGAACGTGCCGCTCGGTCCGGACGGCGACGTGCTGCCGGAGTCGACGGAGGGCTTCGTGATCCCCGCCTGCACGGTGTGCGGCGGCATGCTCAAGCCGGACGTCGTGTTCTTCGGCGAGTACATCCCCGCCGGCCGGTTCCGCGAGGCCGAGCAGCTGGTGGCCACCGCCGACGCGCTGCTCGTGGCCGGCTCGTCGCTCGTCGTGAACTCCGGGATCCGGCTCGTCGAGCGCGCCCGGCGCCGCAAGCTGCCCGTCGTCATCGTCAACCGCGGCGAGACGAAGGCGGATCGCCGGGCGACGGTGAAGATCGACGCGGGCACGAGCCCCGTGCTGGCACACCTCGCGCGGGCGCTGCCGGCCGTCCGGTGACCTCCCAGGGGTGAGGGCGCGGCCGGACGCTAGCCTCGACGGGTGACCCTCATCGCCCTCGTGCGCCACGGACAGACCGACTGGAACCTCGAAGGACGCCTGCAGGGCTCCTCGGACATCCCGCTCAACGACACCGGCCGCGCGCAGGCGCGGGCGGCGGCGGAGCGGCTGCGCGACGGCGGCTACACGGCGATCGCCGCGAGCCCGCTCTCGCGCGCGGCCGAGACGGCGCGCATCATCGCCGCGGAGCTCGCCCTGCCCGCCCCCGAGACCGTCGACGCCCTGGGCGAGCGCGGCTACGGCGTGGCCGAAGGTCTGAGCGTGCTCGAGGCGCGCGAGCGCTACGGCGATGCGGTGCCGGGCGCCGAGACGCGGCCGGCGGTGGCCGAGCGCGCGGCGACGGCGCTGCACGACCTGGCCGCCCGCCACGGCGACGCCCGCGTGATCGCGGTGAGCCACGGCGGCGTGATCGGCACGCTGCTGCGCCTGGCGACCGACGGAGCGCTGCCCAACGCCGACTCCCCCGTCACCAACGCCTCGATCTGGGTCTTCGACGTGGCCGCCGACGGCGTGACGCTCGCCGCGGCCGACGCGATCGCCTGACGCCCGAGACGTGCGGATTGTCAGATCGGCGGGCCGTAGCCGCGGAAGGTCTCCGCAGGGCGCGCATTCGATTCGATAACGACTGAGCATCCTGCTCAGGTCCGGCCGCTGGCACCTGCTAGGCTCCTTCGCTATGGCCTCGCTCGATCACGTCGACCTCGAACTCCTCGCCGCCCTCGCCGAGGACCCGCGCGCCACGGTGGTGGCGCTCGCCGAGCGCCTGCACCTGTCGCGCAACACCGTGCAGGCCCGGATGGCGCGGCTGGAGAAGTCCGGCGCGTTCCGGTCGTTCGAGCGCTCGATCTCCACGGCCGCCCTCGGATTCCCCCTCGAGGCGTTCATCGCCGTGGGGGTGCGTCAGCCGCACCTGCAGAAGATCACCGCCGAGCTCGCGCGCCTGCCCGAGGTGCTGCAGGTGCACGGCCTGAGCGGGCAGACCGACCTGATGGCCTTCGTCGCCTGCCGCGACGCGCGCCACCTCTTCGACATCGACGGACGCATCCTGGGCATCGAGGGCGTCGAGCGCACCGAGACCTCGCTCGTCATGAGCGAGGCGATCCCCTACCGTGTGAGCGGGCTCATGGAGCTCGCCAAGCGCGACGGCCGCTGACGCCTACTCCGCCAGGAATCGCCGGATCGCCTCGGCGGCCTCGGCCGGCTTCTCGTAGTGGATGAGGTGGCCGACGTCGGCCAGCTCGACCAGGCGCGCGTCGGGGAACAGGCCGCGCAGCGCCCGCTCGGCCTCGATGGGCGTGATGTCGTCGCGGTCGGCCGCCACGAGCAGGGTGGGCTGCGCGATGCGCGGCGCCGACTCGCGCACGTCATGCGACACGCTCGTCACGAACGCCTGGCGCAGCACGTCGCGGTCGGCGAACCCCGAGAAGAAGCGGTCGTGCTGGTCGTGGATCCAGCGGCGCAGCGCCGGCTCGCGCGTCTTGGCCATCGCGAGGCTCATGACCCGCACGATGACGCGCGTGCGCAGCAGCCACGTGCCGATCCGCTCGGGCAGGCGGGCGCCGGCCGCGTAGTAGAGCACCGCGAGGCGCGTGAAGACGCCCCGCGGGCCCTCGAGCGCGGGCGCACCGATCGGGTTGATGAGGATCAGGCGGGGCGTGGGAAGTCCCCTCGCCACGGCGGCCGCGGCGACGATCGAGCCGAACGAGTGGCCGAGGACGACGGCGCCCGGAGCGGCGGCCTGCGCGAAGGCCGTGGCCCACTCCGCGTACGCATCGAGGTCGTGGGTGCGGCCCGGCAGGGGCGGCGAGGCGCCGAATCCTGGCAGATCGGGCATGACGATGCGAAGCCCGGGCAGGTGCGCGACGACCGGCTCGAGCCCGTGGTGGTCGCCGCGGAAGCCGTGGTACGCCACGATCGTCGTCTCGGCGTCTTCGGGTCCGTACGCCCAGTACGCCGTCGTGCCGCCGAGCACCTCGACCTCGCGGCGCTCGACGGGGATGCGGGCGAGCCGATCGGCGTAGGGAGAGGCGACGGGCACCCGTCGAGTCTACGGAGCGAAAGGTGCGGCGACGCGCCGCCGCCGCGCCCCGGGAATGTCGGCGCCCCGCCCTACGGTGTGGATATGAGCGACCGCTGGCCCGATCCGCCGCCGCTGTTCGACCTCGATGATCTGGACGAGCCGAGCGGCGCACCCGAGGCCGTCGTGGCGCCCACGGCCGTCGTCGCAGAGACCGTCGTCGTCGCGGAGACCGTCGCCGTTCGCGAGCCCACCCCGGATCCGGTCGACGACTCGCCCATGGTGCTCGCGGAGCGCTCGACGCGGCTGCTCGATCGCGTGGCCGTGTTCGACCTCGAGACCACGGGCGTCGACGTGGAGAACGACCGGATCGTCACGGCCTACGTCGGCCTGCTCGATTCGTCGGGCGCCGTGCTGCACGCCGAGTCGTGGCTCGCCGACCCCGGCATCGAGATCCCCGAGGGCGCCACGGCGGTGCACGGCATCACGACCGCGCACGCGCGGGCGGAGGGGCGCCCGGCACACGAGGTCGTGGCCGAGATCGTCGACGCGCTGCGCACGATCCTCGCCGGCGGCATCCCGATCGTGGCCTACAATGCCGCCTTCGACCTGTCGATGCTCAAGCACGAGGCGCAGCGCCACGGCCTCGAGCCGATCGCCGATCCGCACCCCGTGATCGATCCGCTCGTGATCGACAAGACCGTCGACCGGTTCCGCAAGGGCAAGCGCACGCTCGACGTCGTCGCCGCCCACTACGCCGTCGCCCTGGAGGCCGCGCACGAGGCCTCGGCCGACGCGATCGCGGCCGGCCGCGTCGCGCTGGCGATCGCCGAGCGCTACGCCGACACGCTGCCCGACACGGTGGAGGAGCTGCACACCCGGCAGATCGGCTGGGCCCGTGCCCAGGCCGAGAGCCTCACCGAGTACTTCGTGAGGATCGGTCGCATCGACGCCGTCGTCGACGGCAGCTGGCCCATCCGCTGATCCCGCCGGAGCGAGCACCCGTACCATCGGGGCATGAGCCTCGACGAGCTGATCCGCATCGCGCTGCTCGCGCTGCCGTTCCTCGGCGCGCTCGCGGGCGCCATCAGCGTCATCGTGGTGATGAACTCGTCGCTGCCGCCCCGCCGCCGAACCCGCGCGCGATCGCCGAACCCGCGCCGGATCGGGGGCGGGCTCGCGGATCGAGGGCGGGTTCGGCGAAACCCGGGAACGACGAAGGCCCCGCCGGAGCGGGGCCCTCGTGACGCGCGGGGCTTACTTGGAGCCGAAGCCCTTGAAGCGCTGGTTGAACTTCTCGACGCGACCGGCCGAGTCCATGATGCGCTGCTTGCCCGTGTAGAACGGGTGCGAGGCCGACGAGATCTCGACGTCGATCACCGGGTACTCGACGCCGTCGAGCTCGATCGTCTTGTCGCTGGTCGCGGTCGAGCGCGTCAGGAACGTCTCGCCCGAACCGAGGTCGCGGAACACGATCGGCTTGTACTCGGGGTGGGTGTCAGTCTTCATTCGGATGTCCTTGCGGGAGCGATGGATAAAGGGAAAGTCTGTGGGCGCGACGGCACCAGCGATCAAGTCTATCAGAGGTCGCGCGGGACCCGCTCAGATGCGCGCGCGGGCGGCGTAGCGCCCGTTCGCCGAGGCGAGGGCGATCTGCATGCCGAAGGTCTCGGAGAGATTCTGCGGCGTGAGCGTCTCGCCGATCGGGCCGGCCGCCACCACTCCCCCGTCGCGCATCAGCAGCACGTGGGTGAAGCCCACCGGGATCTCCTCGACGTGGTGCGTCACCATGACGATCGCGGGCGTGGACGGCGAGGCCGCGTACTCCGACAGGAGCGCGAGCAGCACCTCGCGCGATCCGAGATCGAGGCTCGCGGTCGGCTCGTCGAGCAGGAGCAGCTCGGGATCGGTCATGATTGCCCGCGCGATCTGCACGCGCTTGCGCTCGCCGTCGCTCAGCGTGCCGAAGAGCCGGTCGGCGAGATGATCCAGCCGCCAGTCGCGCAGCACGCGCAGCGCGCGGCGCTCGTCGACGTTCTCGTACTCCTCGTTCCAGCGGCCCATCACCGAGTACGCCGCCGTCATGACGACGTTCAGCACGGTCTCCTCGGCGGGGATCTGCCGCGCCAGCGCCGTGGACGCGAAGCCGATGCGCGGGCGCAGCTCGAACACGTCGGTGCGGCCGAGCTGCTCGTCGAGGATCCGCACCGTGCCGGAGGTCGGGTGCATGAGCGTGTCGGCGAGCTGCAGCAGCGTCGTCTTGCCGGCGCCGTTCGGGCCGAGGATGACCCACCGCTCGTCGTCGTTCACCGTCCAGCTGACCCCATCCACGATGTTGCGGGGGCCACGACGGACGACGACATCGGCGAACGAGAGCACGGGGTCTGCCATGCCGATCAGCCTACCGATCCCGAGCACCCGGTTCGGGCCGCGCGCGCCGATTCGCCCGCGGCGCGCACCGATATGCTCGAGCCTCGTGACCGCGCGCTTCCTCGTCGTCCTCGATGCCGACTCCACGCTCATCCGCAACGAGGTGATCGAGCTGATCGCCGACGAGGCCGGCCGGGGCGCCGAGGTGGCCGCCGCGACCGAGGCGGCCATGCGCGGCGAGGTGGACTTCGCCGCCAGCCTGCGCTCGCGCGTGCGGGAGCTCGCGGGGGTGCCGACCGCGTCGTTCGCCCGAGTGCGGGCGCGCATCGAGCCGACGCCCGGTGTGCGCGAGCTGATCGACGGCGTGCACGCCCGCGGCGGCGTCGTCGGCGTCGTCTCGGGCGGATTCCACGAGATCCTCGACGACCTCGCGCCGTCGCTCGGGGTGGACGTGTGGCGCGCCAACCGGCTCGTCGCGGATTCCGGCACGCTCACCGGCGAGGTGGACGGGCCGATCGTCGACGCGGCGGGCAAGGCCGCGCAGCTGCGCGCGTGGGCGGCGGAGCACGGCGTGCCGATGCGCCGCACCGTCGCAATCGGCGACGGGGCGAACGACCTGCTCATGATCGCCGCGGCCGGGCTCGGACTCGCGTTCAACGCGAAGCCGACGGTGCGCGCGCAGGCGCCGCTCGTGATCGGCCCCGTCGACCTCGCTCAGGTGCTGCCGCTGCTGCCCTGATCCGCATCCGTGAGCGCGGCCGCGTACGCGCGGACGGAGCGGCGGTAGCGCGGCAGGCCCGGCTCGATCACCTCGATGGCCACGCGCAGCGCCTCGGCCGAACGCCCGGCGCTGTGCAGCGCGAGCGCGAGGAACACCGCGGGCGCCGCCCCGGTCTCGGGGTGCGGCCGCGCGGCGCGGAGCATCGCGATGGCCTCGTCGGTGCGACCCAGGTTGCGCAGGGTCGACGCGTGCTGCACGACGAGCTGCGCCGCACGCGCGGGGTCGATCGCGGCCAGGCCCGCGTCCGTCGCGGCGGCGTACCGCTCGTCGGCCGCGGCTTCGCGGCCCGCCGAGTCGAGCGCGCCCCCGAGCTCGAAGGCGCCGAGCGCGGGGTGCGGCGCATCCGCCGCGAGCACCCGCATCCGCTCGATCCGCTCCTCGTCGCCGAGGTCGTCCGCCCATAGCGCCGCGACGTGCTCCTCCCACTCGTCCCGATCCATCGCGCCAGCGTATCGTCGTGGCGGTTGACACTGCTCGAGGAGGACGGATGACGCATTCTCTGCCGCTGCGGGGACGCACGGCGCTGGTGACCGGCGCGAGCCGTGCACGCGGGATCGGCGCGGCCGTGGCGCGGCGACTCGCGGCGATGGGCGCCGACGTCGCGATCCATCACCACCGCGCCCACGACGTCGAGCAGCCCTGGGGCGCGGACGAGCTCGCCGACGTGCGCGCGTCGATCGAGCCGCACCTCGCGCCGGGGGCGCGCCTGCTCGACCTGCCGGGCGATCTCGCGGATCCGGCCGCGCCGGCCGCACTGGTCGACGCGGCGATCGACGCGCTGGGCGCGCTCGACATCCTCGTGTGCAACCACGCGATCTCGGGCACGGACGGCACGCTGGCCGAGATCGACGCCGCGGCGCTCGACGCGCACTGGGCAGTGGATGCCCGCGCGGTGCTGCTGCTCACGAAGGCGTTCGCCGCGCGCCACGATCCGTCCAGACCGGGCGGCCGCGTGATCTGGATGACGTCGGGCCAGGGCAAGGGTCCAATGCGCGGCGAGATCGCCTACGCCACGGCGAAGGCGGCGCTCGCGGGCATGACCATGACGGTCGCCGACGAGCTCGCGCCGCAGGGCATCCTGCTCAACACCGTGAACCCGGGACCGGTGAACACCGGCTTCCTCGATCCGGGCAACGGCATGGACGACGCGACCTTGGAGTGGCTGCGCGACCGGTTCCCGAGCGGGCGCTTCGGCGAGCCCGACGATCCGGCGCGCCTCATCGCGTGGCTCGTCAGCGACGAGGGCGAGTGGATCGTCGGCCAGGTCATCGACAGCGAGGGCGGCTTCCGCCGCTCCTGACCCGCCGACGGCGGTTGCGGTGGTCGCTTCATCTCCGCGCCCTCCGGCCGCTCCGTTCAGCAACCGATGGGATCAACCGACCGGTTCAACCGGTCAGCAAGTCACCGCGCAACCGATCACTGTGCGAGCGCGAAGCTTGTGGAGTGGGATCACCTCGACTTCCTCGCCTGGGCCGACCCGCATTCGCGCGGGCGCGGCTACATCGTCGCCGAGATCGACGGC
>NZ_JBSFPT010000050.1:0-6311 GCF_053588335.1 Microbacterium sp. NPDC003461
CCCGCGGCTACCGAAACCGGCACAACTACCGCCTCCGCATGCTCCTCGCCGCCGGCGGCCTCACCCCATGACCCCCACCGGAAGTCCGAAGAGCCCCATAACCGCGTGCCCTGTGCTCGCTGATCCCGCAAAGAAGTCCAGCACGATGTCGTCATCCCCTATGCCTGTCATAGTCATGAGCTGACGCAACAGCGACGTCGGCTTGGGATAGTCGAACGCTTCTGCCAAGCCGAGCTGATCCAACTCCGCGTTGGCCTGTAGCACGTCGCCCACAATGTCTCGGGGAAGAATCTTGGTGGGACGAAGCGCCGTCTTCTGATAGTCCTTGCGGTAGTACGGGATAAATGTGTGGGTCTTGATGACGAGAAACACTCCTTTGGCGATCTCGTCGTCGAGGTATTGCTGCGACCACTTGAAACTCCCGGAGATTCGAAACGCCTCAGAGTTGCGGCGATCATGAACCAGCAGATCCGTCTCAAGCCGGACATCACCGACAACACCGGCTTCGTAACGCCCGTCAGGCAGGTTCACTACCAGGCTTCCTGGCGGGAACTCAAGCGTTCGGACGGCATTGTTGTTCTGGGTGAGCGATGCCTCTCCTTGGGGATCCTCGTAGCGCTCAACGAACTCGGTGGAATCACTTGCGCGGCGCGAGAAACAAGCAACATACTCGGCGTTCCTTCGAACGCGGCGAGACATGTTAGAGGGGCGGAAGATGCTCTGCCAAACGAAGGTTTCGACGTGACACTCCTCACCGAATATCTCGCACATCATTCGAATCAGATGGCCAACCTCGGTGTCGCTAATACGGCTCTTCGGAATTAGGGGTGTAGTTGGGGTCTGAATCCTCCGGCTTCGAGCAGGCTTCTTGCGATGTAGTTCGTGAGGTTCCGGAAGCCGAGCGCGGAGCCGCGGAGGTGTTCAAGTCGTCCGTTGATCGCCTCCGTTGGGCCGTTCGAGGTGCCGGGCCGATCGAAGAACGCGAGCACGTCGGCGGCGCGCTGCTTGAGGGTGCGGCCGAGCTTGCGGATCTCGACGAGCGCGGCAGGAACCCCGGTGCTGACCGCGTCGATCAGGGTCTGCATCATCTGCTTGCCATTCTTCTTGTCGGGTTCGCGATACGCGGCGATCATGCGCTGGTAGATGCCCCAGGTCGCTTCGACCTCGACGTGCTCCTCGGTCGCGAACAGCGCCTCCAGCCGAGCGCGTTGCCGGTCGGTGAGTAGCTTGTCGCCGGTGTGCAGGGTGCGGCGCGCCTGATAGAGCGGGTCGCCCTTCATCCCGCGGTGTCCGTGTAGATCCTGCTGAACGCGGCGGCGACACACATCGAGCGCATCGCCGGCGAGACGGACCACATGGAACGGATCCATCACCGGGACCGCGTCGGGCAGCTCTTCGGCGGCGGCCGTCTTGAAGCCGCTGAACCCGTCCATCGCGACCACCTCGATCCGCTTGGACCACTCCTTGGGCCGTGCCGCGAGCCACTGCTTGAACACGGCCTTCGAACGGCCCCCGACCATGTCCAGCAGCTGGGCCGGGCCTGTCTTCTCGCGGGCGGGCGTGAGGTCGATGATCACGGTCACGTACTTGTCGCCGTACCGGGTGTGACGCCAGACATGCTCATCGACGCCCAGGGTCGTGACCCCGTCGAACCGGCCGGGAGCGTCGATCAGACGACGCCGACCCTCGGCGAGAATCGCACTGTTCGCGGTATGCCAGGACACCCCCAGACCGGCCGCGGCGCGGGTCACCGTGAGATGGTCGACCACGATCGCCGTCAGCGCCCACCCGAGCCCGCCACGCGAGATCTTCGCCCGCGGCGCGGCGGCCTTCGTGGTGTCCTGCCGCCACGTCTTCCCGCAGTGCGCGCACCGGTAGCGGCGCACCCGGACCAGCAGTGTCGTGGGCCGGTGCCCGAACGGCTCATGCGCGAGCCGACGCACCACGGTGTCTCTCGGGACGCCTTCCGCGCCGCACTTCCGGCACCAGGGATCGTTCTCGACGACGCGGCACTCGATCACCGCCCGATCCGCCTCGAGATGTTGACCTACAGCCTCGAGGCCGAGCTCGTCGAGACGGCAGAACGTGGTCAGGCAGGGCGCGGCGAAGGTAGTTTGGAGCACGTCGAGGTCTTTCGGATGGGCAGTGTAGGAACTTCCATCCTGGAAGACCTCGACGCCTATCCGGCAATCGACCCGCGAACCTCGACTACACCCTCAACTGCGAAGAGCCGATTTTCCGTGAGCTACAGGTACCGGCAGACCTGGTCCGCGCTGCACGAGTCGGGGTCGGGCTGCGCGGCGTCGTGCCTGAGCTCGGCGATGGTGTCTCGGAGCGCTGTGAGCTGGGCGATCTGCTGCTCGATCTCGGCGAGGCGCGCGTCGAGGAGGTCGCGCACGTGCTCGCAGGGAGCAGCGCCGTCGTCGCGGATGTCGAGGATCTGGCGGATCTGGGCGAGGGTGAGGCCCGCGGCCTGGCCGCGGTGGACGAAGTCGATCCGGGCGGCCGTCTCGGGCGCGTAGTCGCGGTATCCGGACGGCGTGCGCTCGGCCGGGGGCAGCAGGCCCTGCTCCTCGTAGAACCGCAGCGTCTTCGCCGTCGTTCCCGCCCGCTCGGCGAGTTCCCCGATGCGCATCGCAGGCCCCCTTTTCTTTCGGCAGAAGCCTTCTTGACCTTCCCCTGCACTGGAAGGTCCAGTATGGCCGAGAAAGAAGAGAAACCCAAGTGACGGGAGCTGCGATGCCCACGAAGTACGACCTCGCCATCATCGGATCGGGCGGTGGTGCGTTCGCCGCCGCGATCCGCGCGACCACACTCGGCAAGTCGGTGGTGATGATCGAGCGCGGGACGCTCGGTGGCACCTGCGTGAACACCGGCTGCGTGCCGTCGAAGGCCCTGATCGCCGCGGCCGACGCACGGCACTCCGCGGCCGACGCCGCCGACCGGTTCCCGGGGATCGCGACGACGGCGGGGCCAGTGGACATGCCCGCCCTGATCGCCGGGAAGCAGGCGCTGGTCGAGTCGCTGCGGGGCGAGAAGTACGCCGACGTCGCCGACTCCTACGGGTGGGCCGTCCGCCGCGGCGACGCCGCGTTCGCCGGCACCCCTGACGCTCCGGTCCTCCAGGTCGCCGGGGACGGCGGGAGCACCGAGACGATCGAGGCCGGGCACTACCTGGTCGCGACCGGCTCTCGGCCGTGGGCCCCGCCGATCGACGGCCTGGACGAGACCGGGTACCTGACCTCGACCACGGCGATGGAGCTGACCGAACTCCCTGAGTCCCTGCTCGTGCTCGGCGGCGGCTACGTCGCCCTGGAGCAGGCGCAGCTGTTCGCCCGGCTCGGCTCCCAGGTCACCGTGCTGGTCCGGTCCCGGCTCGCGTCGAAGGAGGAGCCGGAGGTGTCCAGGACGCTGCAGGAGGTGTTCGCCGACGAGGGCATCCGGGTGGTCCGCCGCGCGCTGCCGACGCGGGTGTCCCGCGACGCCGCGACCGGGCAGGCCGTCGTCACCGCGGACGTCGCCGGCGGCCGGGAGGAGTTCCGCGCCGACCAGGTGCTCGTCGCCCTCGGACGACGACCGGCCACCGATGGGCTCGGCCTCGACAGTGTCGGGGTCAAGACCGGGGACCTCGGCGAGGTGGTCGTCTCCGACCGGATGCAGTCCTCCCACCCGCGGATCTGGGCCGCGGGCGACGTGACCGGCCACCCCGAGTTCGTCTACGTCGCCGCCCACCACGGCACCCTCGTCGCCGAGAACGCGTTCGCCGACGCCGATCGGGCCGTGGACTACGCCCGACTGCCGAGGGTGACGTTCACCGGCCCGGCGATCGGCGCGGTCGGGATGACCGAGAAGGACGTCGTCGCCGCCGGGATCCGCTGCGACTGCCGCGTCCTGCCCCTGCACCACGTGCCCCGCGCACTGGTCAACCGCGACACCCGCGGCTTCGTCAAGATCGTCGTGGACGCCGACACCGGGAAGATCCTCGGCATCACCGCCGTCGCCAAGGACGCCGGCGAGCTCGCCGCCGCCGGGGTCCACGTGCTCGGCAAGACGGTCGCCGAGGTCGCCGACGCCTGGGCCCCCTACCTGACCATGGCCGAGGGCATCCGGATCGCCGCCAAGGCCTTCACCACCGACCCGTCGCTCCTGTCGTGCTGCGCGTGAACGAACTGGAGGAACCCACGATGTCTGACCTCAGCATGCAACTGCCCGAGCGGCTCAGCCGACTGGGAGAGACCGGCCTGCTCATCCCGCTGCTGCGGCTGCTCGCCGACGGTGACCCCGTCACCGTCCAACAGCTGTCCGTGGCTGCGGGCCGCACGATCGACGAGGTACGGCTCGGACTGGCCGCGATGCAGGACACCGAGTACGACGACCAGGGCCGAATCGTCGGCCAGGGCCTCACGCTGCGCCCTACACCGCACCGGTTCACCGTCGACGGTGAGGAGCTCTACACCTGGTGCGCCCTGGACACCCTCATCTTCCCGGCCCTCCTCGATCGCCCAGCGCGCGTGGAGTCCGTCTCCCCGGCCAGCGGAGAGACGATCCGCGTCACCATCGATCCGGTTGCCGGTGTCACCGGCGTCACACCCCCGAGCGCCGTGGTGTCGCTGGTGAACCTGGAGCAGATCACCTCGATCCGCTCGGCCTTCTGCAACCAGGTGCACTATTTCGCCTCCGTCGACGACGCCACCGGGTGGCTCTCTGAGCATCCCGGTGCCGAGGTGGTGTCGGTGGCCGAGGCCTACCGGATCGGCAACGAGCTCACAACGAGCCTGCTCGACCTGCTTCAGGACGACACCCCGGTGGCCGACGACTGTCCCCGCTGCTGTTGACCCGCGACACAGAAGGATTCGAGAACGCTATGACCTCCAAACACGACGACCGAACGCGAGGCGGTGGCCTACTCCTGGGAGCCGGTGCCGTGCTCCTCATGACGATCTGCTGCGCGCTGCCCGTGCTCATCGCCGGCGGAATGCTTACTGGCATCGGCGGGCTCCTTCTCGGCAACCCGTGGGTGATCGGCGTGGGCATTGCGCTCCTCGCGATCGTGCTGCTGCTGCCGGCCGGCATCCACCTGCCGCTTGAGCCGTTCCGGCAACCGCACGAGGATCGCGGGATCGCCCAACTGATGGCGGACGTCCAGCGCAAGGCCGGCCGCGAGGCCCTCGGCCTCGGCTGGGGCGGAATGCGGCCTGGCCCGTCGTGGCAGATGAAGCGCGACATGCTCACCCCGCGCGCCACAACCCACTGGAATGAGCTCGTCACCGCGCGAGCCTGACGACGCGATACGCGAATCCCGTAACGCGATCCACGTATCGTCAGGCGGTCAGTCCCGACGCACCGACAGCAGCTGCCAGCCACCCTCGAGCTGCGCACGGAGGCCGGCCAGATCCTCCGCCTGGATCTCTCGGAGCTCGCCCCATCGAGAGATGCGCCCCGTCGCGGTCAGCATGGTCGAGCCCTTCGGCATCGACACCTTCTGCTGCACGAGCTCCCACCCGTCCGGCGTCTGCGCCTGCAGCGCGCGGCTGATCGCTTCGAGCGACTCGCCCTCTGCCGTCAGATCGGCCGTCTCGGTGGGGCGAATGACTCCGATCAGCACACCAACCACTCTAGAAGCCGGTCTCACCGGGCCGGTACGATGAGGCAAGGCGCCCAGCTGGACGGTCCATGACCTCCGAGATTCTGATGACCTGACAATCGTCGAATCAGCTGGGCGCCTTTCTCATGCCGGGGTCTCGCTGTCCGATGCTCCCCGCCTTGCTCACCCATGAGAGGCAGAGAGATCGGAGACTCACCATGGCACGCAGGAAGACAGCCACCTCAGCGATCGCGATCATCATCGCCGCGGCCGCCGCCGGCCTCCTCGCCCTCGGCGGTTGGGCGCCTTCGGAGACCGGCGCCGTCCCGGAGCACTCGAGCACTCCGCGCCCTCCCGTCACATCCAGCCCCGAACCGACCGCATCGGCGCCGAGCACTGACGCCGATCCTTTTTCGGACGGGGCCGCGCTTGCAGCGCAGCTGCCGGTGATCGACCCGGCGGAGGCCGCTCAGGTGCCGGAGTACCGGCGCGAGACCTTCGGCGATCGCTGGGCGGATGTCGACGGAAACGGCTGCGACCAGCGGAACGACGTCCTCGCACGCGACCTGGTCGACGTGATCCTCGATGACGACGGCTGCACCGTCCTGTCGGGTGTGCTCCTCGACGACCCGGGCTCTGTTGCAAAGATTGGCGGCAGTCAGAGGTAGGCTGTCGCTCTGCGCCGATCAGGCGGCTGCTGCGAAATGGTGGTTGAGCATGCCCATGG
>NZ_JBSFPT010000051.1:0-5572 GCF_053588335.1 Microbacterium sp. NPDC003461
CGATGATCAGGCCCGTGCCGACGTTGCCGTCCTCACCGAGGGGCGCGGCCGTGAGGCCGGCGTTGAAGCCGAACCAGCCGAACCACAGCACCGAGCTTGCCGCGGAGCACCTGGCGGAGCTTCTCGCGGTTGACGCCCGCGATGGCGGTGATGGGGATGCCGGCGGGGCACACGTCCACGCACTCGCCGTAGAGCGAGCACGGGCCGAACTCCTCCTCGGCCGTGCGCACCATCTCGCGCGCGCGGGTGGAGCGCTCGGCCTTCGTCGACGGCATCGTCGCCAGGTGCAGCAGCTTGGCGCCGACGTAGAGGTTGGCCGATCCGTTCGGGCACGCCGCCACGCACGCGCCGCACGCGATGCACGCTGCCATGTCGAGCGCGTACTCCGCCTTCTCGTGCGTCAGTTGGTGGGCGTCCGCGTCCGGCGCGGTGCCGGCGTCGATCGAGGCGTAGCCGCCCGCCTCGATCACCCGGCCGAGCCCGCCGCGGTCCACCGCGAGGTCCTTGAGCACCGGGTAGGCTGCGCTGCGGAAGGGCTCGAGGCGCACCGTGGATCCGTCGGGGAAGGATCGCAGGTGCTGGCGGCACGACGGGGTCTTCTCGACGGGCCCGTGCGGCCGCCCGTCGACCGTGATGCCGCACGATCCGCAGATCCCCTCGCGGCAGTCGCTGTCGAAGGCGACGGGCTCGCGCCCCTCGGCGACGAGCTGGTCGTTGAGCTTGTCGAGCGCCTCGAGCAGCGTGAACTCGGGCCCCGCGCCCTCGAGCACGTAGTCCTCGTAGCGCCCGTCGTCCGCCGGGGAGTCCTGGCGCCAGATCTGCAGTGTCAGCCTCATCCGTCGCTCCCTACCTGTAGTCGCGCGTCTGGAGGGGCACACTCGCGAACTCGAGCGGCTCCTGATGGCGGATGTACCGGCCGTCCGCGCCGCGCTCCCACGCCGAGGCGAACCGCCAGTTGTCGTCGTCGCGCTTGGCCTCGCCGTCGGGATGCTGGTGCTCGGTGCGGAAGTGCGCGCCGCAGGACTCGTCGCGGTCGAGGGCGTCGAGGCACATCAGCTCGGCCATGTCGAGGTAGTCGGCCACGCGCCCGGCCCGCTCGAGCTCCTGGTTGAAGCCGCCCGCCGATCCCTGCACGCGCAGGTCGCCCCAGAACTCGTCGCGCAGGGCCTGCACCTTGCGGATGCCGTCGGCGAGCAGCTCGCCGTCGCGGCTCACGCCGCAGTGCTGGTAGAGCAGGTCGCCCAGGCGGCGGTGGAAGCGGTCGGGCCCCTGCGTGCCACCGATGGCCGTGAGCCGCTCGACCCCCGCCTTCGCGTCGTCGACCGCGGCGGTGACCTCCGGGGCGTCGAGCGCGGGCTTGGGCGCGCCGAGCATGTCGGCGAGGTAGTTGGGCACGGAGTACGGCAGCGTGAACCAGCCGTCCACGCAGGCCGACAGCAGCGAGTTCGCCCCCAGGCGATTGGCGCCGTGATACCCCCACCCGGCCTCGCCGCCGACGAACAGCCCCGGGATCGAGGCCATCTGGTCGTAGTCGTTCCACAGCCCGCCCATCGCGAAGTGCGCGCCGGGCGCGATCCGCATCGGCACCGTGTACGGATCCTCGCCCGTGGCGTCGGTGTACATCTCGAAGAGGTTGCCGTAGCGCTCCTCGATCACGCCGCGGCCCAGCCGGCCGATCGCGTCGCGGAAGTCGAGGTAGACGGCGTTGCGCAGCGGCCCCACCCCGCGGCCGGCGACGATCTCGTCGCGCGCGGCGCGGCTGGCGACGTCGCGCGGCGTGAGGTTGCCGTACGCGGGATAGCGGCGCTCGAGGTAGTAGTCGCGCTCGTCCTCGGGGATCGTGTTCGGATCGCGGTCGTCTCCCGGGCGCTTGGGCACCCAGATCCGCCCGTCGTTGCGCAGCGACTCGGACATGAGGATCGTCTTGGACTGCCATTCGCTCGAGACGGGCAGCGACGTGGGGTGGAACTGGATGAAGGCGGGATTGGCGAAGTACGCGCCGCGGCGGTGCGCGCGGAACGCGGCCGTGACGTTGGAGTTCTTCGCGAGCGTGGACTTGAAGAACACGTTGCCGTAGCCGCCGGTGGCGAGCACGACGGCGTGTGCGGTGTGCGCCGTGATCTCGCCGGTGACGAGGTTGCGCGCCACGATGCCGGCGGCCCGGCCGTCCTCCACGACGAGGTCGAGCATCTCGGTGCGGGTGTGCAGCGTCACGCTGCCGCGGGCCACCTGGCGCAGCAGCGCCTGCGAGGCCGCCACCTGCAGCTGCTGCCCGGTCTGCCCGCGCGTGTAGTAGGTGCGCGAGACCTGCACGCCGCCGAACGAGCGCGTCGCCAGCTGCCCGCCGTACTCGCGCGCGAACGGGGCGCCGATGGCGTCCATGTGGTCGATGACGCGGATGCTCTCCTCGGCCAGGCGCCAGGCGTCCAGCTCGCGGCCGCGGAAGTCGCCGCCCTTGACGGTGTCCTTGACGAACCGCGCGAGCGAGTCGTTGTCGACCTTGCGGCCGCGCGCGGCGTTGATGCCGCCCTGCGCGGCCACGGAGTGCGCGCGGCGCGGCGCGTCGTGGAACGTGAAGGCCTCGACGTTGTAGCCGAGCTCGCCCAGTGCGGCGGCGCAGCCGGCGCCCGCCAGGCCGGTGCCGACGACGATCACCGAGAACTTGCGCCGGTTCAGCGGGCTGACGAGCTTGTAGTGCAGCTTGCGGTCGGTCCAGTACTCCGACACGGGCACGTCCGAGGGCACGAGGCCGGCGATGTCCGATCCGATGGAGCGCAGGCCGTCGAGCAGCTGCGCCTCCGATGCGGGGCGCACGCGCGGCGCGCCGGTGTCGGTCGTCGTCATGCGATCACTCCTCCCAGGACGAGCAGCGGGATGGCGACGTTGCCGAGGCAGATCGCCACGGCGAGCCCGCCGCCGACCCACAGCGCGATCTGCCGCAGCCGCTTTCCGGTGGCGCCGAGATCGTGCGCCGCCGTCCACACCCCGTGGAAGACGTGCACGGACAGGACGAGCATCGTGATCGCGTAGAACGCCGCCACGAGCGGGCGCTGGAAGCTCGCGACGAGGTTGGCATACGCCGATCCGGCCTCGAACTCCGAGGTGGCGGCCGGCGCCACGCCGAGCGTGAGGTCGAGGATGTGGAACACGACGAACAGCAGGATGATCACGCCGGTCATCGGCATGCTGCGCGCGAACCACGCGTCGACGCCCGAGAGCCCCCGCCGGCGGTGCGGGCCGCGCGCGCGGCGCGCGCGCACGATGAGCAGCACCGCGCACGCCACGTGCAGCACGAGGCAGCCGAGCAGCACGACGCGCAGGATCCACAGCAGGCCCTCGTACGGCAGCAGCGGCATGAGCACCTCGCGCAGCCAGTGCGCGTAGTGGTCGAACTCCTCCTGCCCCTGGAAGATGTGCAGGTTGCCGTACATGTGCACGAACACGAAGGCGGTGAAGATCAGGCCGGTAACGGCCATGATGACCTTGGCCCAGAAGTTCGACAGCGGCACGCGATGGCGCCGCGCCGTCGTGCGCCGATCCTGAACCGCCGTCATCCCAGTCCTCCTGGTTCCGCGGGTCCCGCCCCCTTGCGCGTCACTCTAGGGGGACGATCCGGCCCGGCGAAAGGGTGCGCGCGAAGCGGATCGCGATCCGGCGGGCCGGGGCGGCCGGCTCAGACGAGGAAGAGGGGGTCGAGCACCCCGGGGTTGTGCGCGTGCACGAGCACGAGGAACACGACGGCGTCGAAGAGCAGGTGCACCGTCACGACGTAGGCGAGCGAGCGGGTGCGCAGGAAGATGAAGCCCTGCAGCAGGGCGAAGGGGATCGTGAGGACCGGGCCCCACTCGCGGTAGCCGAGCTCCCACAGGAACGAGACGAACACGATCGCCTGCAGCACGTTCGCCGTGGCGACGTGGAAGTGCCGGCGCAGCAGCGCGAAGACGGTGCAGATGAAGAACAGCTCGTCCCAGATGCCCACCGCCCCGACGCCCACGAACAGCCGCGCGATGAGGTTCGCGTCGTCCACCACGGGCCAGTTGAGGTACACGCCGCTCGTGATGAAGTAGTACGGCAGGATCAGCCACCCCAGCGCGATCACTGCGACGAGCCAGGTCCACTGCCACGCGGTCCAGCGGCCGCCGCCGCGCCACGGGAAGCGGATCGCGTGATCGCGGAAGACGAAGCGGCTGAGCACGTATGGCACGACGACCGCGCCCCCGAGCGCCAGCGTGAAGGCGAGCATTGAGAGGTCGTCGAGCTTCGCCTCGAGGTGGATCGCCGAGGCGCACACGAGCCCGAGGGCGATGAGCAGCAGATCGCGCGCGAGGGAGGGCGTGCGAGTGGTCGGCTCCGTCGTTCCCCGGTCGTGTGACGGAGCGGCAGGCTGGGCCCCGAAAGCGACCAGCGCCAGCAGCACACCGACCACGAGCAGGGCGTAGCCGAGCGGGCGCGACTCGAGCACGAACATCGCCGGCGCCGCGAGGCACACGAGCAGCGCGGGGAGCACGCCCCACGACAGGAGCTGGCGCGGCGCGGCGGCGACGTGTCCCATCAGCCCCGGGGCACGCGCCGGTAGGCCAGGTCGCGGATGTCGCGGCCCTTCTCGATCCCCTTGCGCTCGAAGGCCGTCATGGCGCGCCCCTCGAAGCGCTCGGCCCACTCGCCGTCGAACGCGCGCTCGAACTCGGGGGCGGCGTCCATGACCTCGCGCATCTGCAGCGCGTAGTCCTCCCAGTCGGTGGCGAGGCGCAGCACGCCGCCGTCGCGCAGGGCGCGGCCGACGGTGGCGCCGAACCCCTCCTTGATCATGCGGCGCTTGTGGTGGCGCTTCTTGTGCCACGGATCCGAGAAGAAGATCCACACCTCGGCGGCGGAGCCCTCGGGCAGCAGCGTCTCGAGCACCTCGGGCGCGTTGGCCTCGATCACGCGCAGGTTGCGCGCGCCGGCCTTGTCGGCGTCGAGCATGGTGCGGGCGAGTCCCCCCACGTACACCTCGACGGCGAGGAAGTCGGTGCCGGGGTTGTTCACCGCGGCGTTCACGATGGCGTGGCCCTGGCCCGATCCGATCTCGACGATGAGCGGTGCCTCGCGCCCGAACTCCGTGGCCGGATCGAACACCGCGTCCGGGTGCACCGAGGTCGACGCCGCATCGCGCGGCACGTCGAAGCGGTAGAAGGGCGAGAGCTCGGCCCACGCGCGCTCCTGGGCCTCCGACATCCGCCCGCCCCGCCGCACGAACGACACGGGCTGATCGCGATATCGGGGTGCGTCGGGCATGCCTCCCAGGGTAGTCGGCCCGCGCCGCCGACCCGCTGCCGTGGTCGCCTCACCTCCGCAAGCCCACGGTTGCTGAACGAAGATGAAGCGACCACAGCAAGTCCATGACGGTTTCGGTGGTCGCTTCATCTCCGCGGCTCCGCCGCTCCGTTCAGCAACCGATGAGTGCGACCGATCGGGCGCCCTCCCACCGAAGCCGATCACTGTGCGAGCGCGAAGCGCGAGCGTGGGGGGGGCCCGGGGGGCCCCCCCCCCCCCCGCCCCGCCCCCCCCCCCAAGCCGGGCGCGAGGGGCG
>NZ_JBSFPT010000052.1:0-5299 GCF_053588335.1 Microbacterium sp. NPDC003461
CCGCGGCTACCGCAACCGGCACAACTACCGGCTCCGCATGCTCCTCGCCGCCGGCGGACTCACCCCATGACCCCCACCGGATGTCCGAAGAGCCGGTTATGTACGGATCCAGGGCAAGAACGTTGCCCTTGACATTCTCCTTGTTGGCCGCATTGTACGCCTGCTGGATCGCGCCTTCGTGCTCGTAGGTGTCGCGATACGCTTCCTCGAACATGGCATCCCATGCATCCGGATTACCCCGCCAATCGATCTCGGGATCGTCCCCGACACCCCACGCCGGCGCGAATGTGTTAATACCCGAGTAGCGCCCAGACACGATGTTCTTGTCGATTTCGACGAGACCCGAGCCGCTGCCCTCGAACTTCGTCTGGATCTGATCGAACGCCCAGTTCTCAGGCAGAATCTGCGCCTTGTTCGAGCCATATCCCGCGGACATGTCTGAGACAAACGAGCTTACCACGAGACCCGCGTTTGTTAGCAGGTGGCAGACGCGCCGCGGTGCGTACACGCCAATTCGATAGGTGCGACCCATACGACTGAGCCCCTCCGGGATGGCCTGGAAGTATGGAATAACCGCGTTGATGATCTCGGAATCCGTCGCGTCGAAATCGACCGAGAAAATAGATAATCGTATTCGCGGGGATTCGGTACGCCCACGCTGCGCTGGCAGCTTCCTGCCCCACTTCCCTCCCGCGCTCAGCCGTGAAGTGGGCGATCGTCCCACCTCCGGTCTGGAACAACGGGAACAGCCTCCCGCCTGCCGTATAGATGTCCGACAGCTCTCCGGCCTTGATGCACTTGTCGAGGATGTTATCCGGAGTATTCGTGAGATATCGGCCGAAGTGGGTGTAACCCGCCGCGCGAAGATCTGAGAGACGGTACGTCGTAAGCGTGGAGACGCAGTCTGCACCGGTACCCGGTCGATCCGCGTCGCCATAGCTCACGAGTAACGATCCCCAGGTCTGGACGTTCGCGGTTCCCGTTACCGGAAGTGCCACGAAGTTCTGGAATACCGACGTCTGGGCCTGTGTGCCAGAACCGAAAGCTCCGTCATATGAAACTGGATATCCGTTGACGATGAGGGCAGCCTGGAACAAGTGCACAAAGTACTTCGTCGTGTCGGTCGAGCCCGCGGACAGGTTCGCTTGACTACCCAGCTGTGCCTTCGTCGTCGGACCGAAGTTTCCGTTCGCCACACCATCAGCGAGGCCGAGCTCGTACTGGACCGCGTATATCAGCGCTGTCTGCAGGTCACCGGTGTACCGTCCATCGGTGGGAACGACGTAGAAATCACGACGATTCAGATACCGTCCGTTGAGTGATCGCTGGATCGACCGCACCAACGATGTCCCCCCACTGACGAGCTCGAAAGCGTCCATGTTCAAGAGCGCCTTGAAGACCTTCGGCTCGATATCACCGTTACCTGCGGTCAGGCCCATGTCGCCACGAAGATCTTGCATGCCAGCGATCGCAAGAGCTTCCCACGTGCCGGTTATGTGTCCGTCGCCGCCGGCATAACCCTTGCAGTACATCGCGCCCTGCGCGATGCGAATGATGTTCTTATTCGACGTGCTGTTGTTAATCGGACTGATCGCGGTGAGCAACGACAGGGTCGTCGACCCGAAGGCGTCCGACCGGTTGGTAATGCCGAGCTCGTACTGAAGCGCCCGAAGCAATGCCGTCACGGTCTGCCACCCGGTGTAGCCATCGACGGCAACCGGGCCGATGTCGGGCGTATCCGGGTTGCCTACGTAGGCGTCGTTGATCCACTGCTGGGTTCGCTGGACATAGATGTCAGTCATGATACGCCTCCACGCGTTGAGACCTCAGGCACGCTGCTCTGGGTTGAAGTTCATGCGGCGGGTCGAGACTGAATCCGCCAAGTGATAGGCGCGATGCAGCCGTAGGTGACACTCGGTTGTAGGCCGCGAGGACTCGCGGTCGGGGGTCAGTCTGTCGTCGTATTCGATCGGCGTCAATCCACCGCAGCGATCCTGCTCGCGTTGCCGGTGATTCTTGCGTTCGATCGACACCGCGATCGCCAACCGGAGTTCTTGCGTGGTGGTCCGGCGGCGCGTGTTGAGCGAACTGGTCTGCAGCAACGAAGCCGCGTACACCGGGCGCTCATGGCCGTGACAGGTCGAACCCGTCGACGACCCACCGCACGGCGGGCCGTGAGATCCCCATCGCACTCCAGAGCTCGGCGTACCGCGGCGAGCGCTGTGCCGAGATCGCGCGGGCGCTGATCTTGGCAGCGCGGTTCTTGGTCGCGGCGAACTCGTCGGGCGCGAGGGTCCATGTGGTCGCTCGCGCTCGGTGTCGATGGCCTCGGGCTCAGTGCTCACCGTCGGGCTCCAGGATGACGTCGTCAGAGGCGCACCATCCGGCCATGTGCGGGCCGGCGCGAATCAATATGCCGCCAGCACGCCGGTGGCGAGCAGGATCATGAGCACGGCGCCGAGTGCCACGCGGTAGATCACGAACGGCAGGAAGCTGCCCGTCTTGAGGTAGCGCATCAGGTACGCGATGACGACCCAGCCGACCACGCCCGCCACGACGGTGGCGAGGATCGTGCCGCCCCAGCCGTAGGGACCCGGGTCGCCCGTCTGGAGGCCCTCGCGCAGCTCCCACAGGCCCGAGGCGAACACCGCCGGCACCGCGAGCAGGAAGGCGAACTCCGCCGCCGAGGTGCGGTCATAGCCGAGGGCACGCGCGGCCGTCGTCGTCGCGCCGGAGCGCGAGACGCCCGGCACCAGCGCGAGCGCCTGCGCCACGCCGATCGTGAGGCCGTGCGGATAGGTGACCTCGTCCATCGTCCGGTCGCGCCGCGCGTAGCGGTCGACGAGGCCCAGGATGACGCCGAAGCCGATGAGCACGGCCGCGACGAGCCACAGGTTGCGGAAGGTGTCGCGGATGTACTCCTGCAGCGTGAAGCCGAGGATGCCGATCGGGATCGTGCCGATGATGACGAGCCAGCCCATCCGCACGTCCGGGTCGTCCTTCGTGACCTTGCCGGCCAGCGACAGCGCCCACTTGCGGATGATCGTGACGATCCTGCCCCAGAAGTACACGAGCACGGCCAGCTCGGTGCCGATCTGCGTGATCGCCGTGAAGGTCGCGCCGGGGTCCGCCGCGGACGGCAGGAACTCGCCGACGACGCGGATGTGCGCGCTGGACGAGATCGGCAGGAACTCCGTCAGGCCCTGCACGAGCCCCAGGATGAGCGCCTCGATGTATTGCACGAGAGTCGACTCTAGGTCACGGGTGCCGGACGTCTCGTCAGACTTCCGGAGGATCCGTCAGTACGAGCGGATGAGGTCCGCGAGCACGCGCTGCCCGAACGCGAGCGCGTCGACCGGCACGCGCTCGTCCGCGCCGTGGAACATGCCCGTGAAGTCCAGGTCGGCGGGCAGGCGCAGCGGCGCGAAGCCGTAGCCGTCGATGCCGAGCTGCGACAGGGCCTTGTTGTCGGTGCCCGCGCCCAGCAGGTACGGCAGCACGGGCACGCCCGGATCGTGGCGGCCGAGGGCGCCGACCATCGCGTCGACGAGCGGGCCGGCGAACGGGATCTCCAGGCCGATGTCGCGCACGACCATCTCGATCTCGATGTCGTCGCCCACGATCCGCTGGATCTCGGCGAGCACCGTGTCCTCCGTGCCGGGCAGCACGCGCACGTCGACGGTCGCCTCCGCGCGATCCGGGATCACGTTGTGCTTGTAGCCCGCCGTCAGGCCGGTCGGGTTCGACACGGTGCGGAAGGTCGACTTGATGAACGCCTCGGCGGGCCCCGCGTGCGCGGCCAGCACGTCGGGATCGGTGCTCGTCTCGCCGCTGAGCTCGGCGATGCCCTCCAGCAGCTGGCTCGTGGTCGCGGTCATCTCCACGGGCCACGCCACGCGGCCGAGCGTCGCGAGCGCCTCGGACAGCCGCGTCACGGCGTTCTCGGGGTGGAATCGGCTGCCGTGCCCGGCGCGACCGCGGGCGATGAGCTTGATCCACATCAGCGCCTTCTCGCCCACCTGCAGCAGGTACGCGCTGCGGTCGCCGATCGGGATGGTGTACCCGCCGACCTCGCTGATGGCCTCGGTCGCGCCGGCGAACCAGTCCGGGCGGTCCTTCACGACGAGCGCGGACCCCTCGACGCCGCCGTTCTCCTCGTCCGCGAAGAACGCCAGGATGAGGTCGCGCTCGGGCCGCTCCCCCGCCCGCAGCAGGTCGGCCACCGCCGTGAGGATCATCGCGTCCATGTTCTTCATGTCCACCGCGCCGCGGCCCCACAGCATGCCGTCGCGGATCTCCCCCGCGAACGGATCGACCGACCAGTCCTCCGCGACGGCGGGCACGACGTCCAGGTGCCCGTGCAGCACGAGCGCGGGCTTGTCGGGGTTGCGGCCCGTCACGCGCGCCATGACGTTCGTGCGGCGCGGGATCGGCTCGTAGTACTCCGGCTCGAGGCCGAGCGACTCCAGGTACGCGCCCACGTACTCGGCGGCCTCGCGCTCGCCCTTGGCGTTGCCGCCGCCGTAGTTCGTCGTGTCGATCCGGATCAGGTCCGCGGCGATCCGCGCGACCTCCGGCACCTCGTTCTCGGGCCTGTTCTCGGGTCGGGCCATGCGCTCCAACCTACCGGGAGGGCGCTGAGCCTCCTCACGCAACGGAGATCCCCCGGAGAAGTGACTCCCCCACTCCCTCGGCATACGAAGAAGGACCCGGCCGCTCGGCCGGGTCCTTCTTCGTTCTGTGCGCGAGGGGGGACTTGAACTGACCTCGACCCCCGAGCGCCGTGAGTCTCGACCGAGCGTTCTGCCGCATTAAATCAACGACTTGCGGCATGTGGCCTGTGGATAACTCCACCGCGATACCCCGACCTACAAGTTGCGTAGCACTTTCTTTAGCACTTTTGGTTGGCCGCGGTATCACTTCTCAAGACTCAGCAAATGGAGCATGCTCGCGTCTGCGGAGCCCTGGAAGAAGCCGCGCTCATCGTGCCGTCGATTCGTCGATGCCGCACCCAACGCGTGCTGACAGGTCGATGCCACCGAGAGAGTCTCCGCAGGTATGGAAGTGCGTGGTCTTCCAACGCCAAGACGACCTTCCTCGCCGCGCTGTCGCGTCCCCACGTCGCCTCCGGCGATACGACCGAAGGCACGCTCACCGGGAACGGCAGCCCAGCGCCTATGTCACCTCGCTCGCCGTCACTGCGAAGTGGCGTCCCGCATAGTGGTGTAACTGCTCGGTGGTCGGCCTCGTCGTGAACGTGGGCGCGGTCACCGTGTGATCCTTCGAGGAATCTCCTACA
>NZ_JBSFPT010000053.1:0-1805 GCF_053588335.1 Microbacterium sp. NPDC003461
GTCGTGTAAACGACGGAAGGCCGCCCAGCGTTGGGCGGCCTTCCGGTGAAGTGGTGTCCGGCGGTGTCCTACTCTCCCACAGGGTCCCCCCTGCAGTACCATCGGCGCTGAGAGGCTTAGCTTCCGGGTTCGGAATGTGACCGGGCGTTTCCCTCTCGCTATGACCGCCGAAACTCTTTCGATGTTTCAGCACATCAACACGAAGAATGTGTTGGTGTGGTGCCCGTACATCGGGAACCACATAGTGGACGCGAACACGCATAAAGAATGAGTGATTTGTAAGTCATCGGCTTATTAGTACCAGTCAGCTGCACACATTGCTGTGCTTCCACGTCTGGCCTATCAACCCAGTAGTCTGCTGGGAGCCTCTCACCCTCTAGGGGCATGGAAGTCTCATCTTGAGGCCGGCTTCCCGCTTAGATGCTTTCAGCGGTTATCCATCCCGAACGTAGCCAAACAGCGGTGCCCTTGGCAGGACAACTGTCACACCAGAGGTTCGTCCAACCCGGTCCTCTCGTACTAGGGTCAGATCCTCTCAAACTTCCTACGCGCGCAGCGGATAGGGACCGAACTGTCTCACGACGTTCTAAACCCAGCTCGCGTACCGCTTTAATGGGCGAACAGCCCAACCCTTGGGACCTACTCCAGCCCCAGGATGCGACGAGCCGACATCGAGGTGCCAAACCATGCCGTCGATATGGACTCTTGGGCAAGATCAGCCTGTTATCCCCGAGGTACCTTTTATCCGTTGAGCGACAGCGCTTCCACAAGCCACTGCCGGATCACTAGTCCCGACTTTCGTCCCTGCTCGACCTGTCAGTCTCACAGTCAAGCTCCCTTGTGCACTTACACTCGCCACCTGATTGCCAACCAGGTTGAGGGAACCTTTGGGCGCCTCCGTTACTCTTTGGGAGGCAACCGCCCCAGTTAAACTACCCACCAGGCACTGTCCCTGAACCGGATCACGGTTCGAAGTTAGATATCCAGAGTGACCAGAGTGGTATTTCAACAACGACTCCACGAACACTGGCGTGTCCGCTTCAAAGTCTCCCACCTATCCTACACAAGCCACACCGAACACCAATACCAAGCTGTAGTAAAGGTCACGGGGTCTTTCCGTCCTGCTGCGCGTAACGAGCATCTTTACTCGTAATGCAATTTCGCCGAGTTCGTGGTTGAGACAGTTGGGAAGTCGTTACGCCATTCGTGCAGGTCGGAACTTACCCGACAAGGAATTTCGCTACCTTAGGATGGTTATAGTTACCACCGCCGTTTACCGGGGCTTAAATTCGGAGCTTCGCCTTGCGGCTGACCCTTCCTCTTAACCTTCCGGCACCGGGCAGGCGTCAGTCCGTATACATCGTCTTGCGACTTGGCACGGACCTGTGTTTTTAATAAACAGTCGCTACCCACTGGTCTCTGCGGCCCACACACGCTTTCGGAGCAAGTCCTAATACGCGCTGGGCCCCCCTTCTCCCGAAGTTACGGGGGCATTTTGCCGAGTTCCTTAACCACGATTATCTCGATCTCCTTGGTATTCTCTACCTGACCACCTGAGTCGGTTTGGGGTACGGGCGGCTGGAACCTCGCGTCGATGCTTTTCTCGGCAGCTGAGGATCACCCACTTTTTATCCGCATCGTGTCTCAGCCTGTATGAGAGGCGGATTTGCCTACCTCTCGGCCTACGCACTTGCACCAGGACAACCATCGCCTGGCTTGGGCTACCTTCCTGCGTCACACCTGTTAATACGCTAACCGCACCAGCATGGGGTCGCGCGCTCCACCAGCCGGCGTCACCCGAAGGC
>NZ_JBSFPT010000053.1:1902-3529 GCF_053588335.1 Microbacterium sp. NPDC003461
GGATTGGTTTGGGCGGTTCTTCGCCGGTACGGGAATATCAACCCGTTGTCCATCGACTACGCCTGTCGGCCTCGCCTTAGGTCCCGACTTACCCAGGGAAGATTAGCTTGACCCTGGAACCCTTGGTCTTTCGGAGGACGTGTTTCTCACACGTCATTCGCTACTCATGCCTGCATTCTCACTCGTGTGGCCTCCACGGCTGGATCACTCCGCCGCTTCGCTGGCCACACGACGCTCTCCTACCCATCAACACGGCTGGACCACGAAGGCCTGCCAAAAGTGTCAATGCCGCAACTTCGGTGGTGTGCTTGAGCCCCGTTACATTGTCGGCGCGGAATCACTTGACCAGTGAGCTATTACGCACTCTTTCAAGGGTGGCTGCTTCTAAGCCAACCTCCTGGTTGTCTAAGCAACTCCACATCCTTTCCCACTTAGCACACGCTTTGGGACCTTAGTTGGCGATCTGGGTTGTTTCCCTCTCGACTATGAAGCTTATCCCCCACAGTCTCACTGCTGCGCTCTCACTTACCGGCATTCGGAGTTTGGCTGACGTCAGTAACCTGGTAGGGCCCATCGGCCATCCAGTAGCTCTACCTCCGGCAAGAAACACGCAACGCTGCACCTAAATGCATTTCGGAGAGAACCAGCTATCACGAAGTTTGATTGGCCTTTCACCCCTATCCACAGCTCATCCCCTCAGTTTTCAACCTAAGTGGGTTCGGCCCTCCACGACGTCTTACCGTCGCTTCAGCCTGGCCATGGATAGATCACTTCGCTTCGGGTCTAGGACACGCGACTGAATCGCCCTATTCAGACTCGCTTTCGCTACGGCTACCCCACACGGGTTAACCTCGCCACGTATCGCTAACTCGCAGGCTCATTCTTCAAAAGGCACGCCGTCACCCCAGCTGAGGAGGCTCCGACGGTTTGTAAGCAAACGGTTTCAGGTACTATTTCACTCCCCTCCCGGGGTACTTTTCACCTTTCCCTCACGGTACTTGTCCGCTATCGGTCATCTGGGAGTATTTAGGCTTATCAGGTGGTCCTGACAGATTCACACGGGATTTCTCGGGCCCCGTGCTACTTGGGATCCCCACCACGCCAGAACACGCATTTCAACTACAGGGCTGGCACCTTCTCTGGCCGGCCATTCAAGACCGTTCGTCTATACGCTTCTGTCACGTCGAACCCTCGGCAGAAGGTTCAAGCGGGTCCCACAACCCCGAACGTGCAACGCCTGCCGGCTATCACACACGCCCGGTTTAGCCTCTTCCGCTTTCGCTCGCCACTACTCACGGAATCACTGTTGTTTTCTCTTCCTGTGGGTACTGAGATGTTTCACTTCCCCACGTTCCCTCTACCCGCCCTATATATTCAGGCGGGAGTCACCAGGTCGCACAAGTACGCCTGGCGGGGTTTCCCCATTCGGAAATCCACGGATCAAAGCTCGCTTATCAGCTCCCCGAGGCTTATCGCAGATTGCTACGTCCTTCTTCGGCTCCAGATGCCAAGGCATCCACCGTTTGCTCTTAAAGACTTGAAATCACATGAGCCATAAAACAAATGTTCTATGTTCGCTTCTTTAAGATGCTCGCGTCCACTGTGTAGTTCTCAAAGTACGGGCGGC
>NZ_JBSFPT010000053.1:3627-5238 GCF_053588335.1 Microbacterium sp. NPDC003461
TAACCGGCATCACACATTCGGTGATGATCCGGCGCCTGGACACCCCAGAGGGTGCCAGATGCTCCTTAGAAAGGAGGTGATCCAGCCGCACCTTCCGGTACGGCTACCTTGTTACGACTTAGTCCTAATTACCGATCCCACCTTCGACGGCTCCCTCCACAAGGGTTAGGCCACCGGCTTCAGGTGTTACCGACTTTCATGACTTGACGGGCGGTGTGTACAAGACCCGGGAACGTATTCACCGCAGCGTTGCTGATCTGCGATTACTAGCGACTCCGACTTCATGAGGTCGAGTTGCAGACCTCAATCCGAACTGGGACCGGCTTTTTGGGATTCGCTCCACCTCACGGTATTGCAGCCCTTTGTACCGGCCATTGTAGCATGCGTGAAGCCCAAGACATAAGGGGCATGATGATTTGACGTCATCCCCACCTTCCTCCGAGTTGACCCCGGCAGTATCCCCTGAGTTCCCACCATTACGTGCTGGCAACAGAGAACGAGGGTTGCGCTCGTTGCGGGACTTAACCCAACATCTCACGACACGAGCTGACGACAACCATGCACCACCTGTATACGAGTGTCCAAAGAGTTGACTATTTCTAGCCCGTTCTCGTATATGTCAAGCCTTGGTAAGGTTCTTCGCGTTGCATCGAATTAATCCGCATGCTCCGCCGCTTGTGCGGGTCCCCGTCAATTCCTTTGAGTTTTAGCCTTGCGGCCGTACTCCCCAGGCGGGGAACTTAATGCGTTAGCTGCGTCACGGAGACCGTGGAAAGGCCCCCACAACTAGTTCCCAACGTTTACGGGGTGGACTACCAGGGTATCTAAGCCTGTTCGCTCCCCACCCTTTCGCTCCTCAGCGTCAGTTACGGCCCAGAGATCTGCCTTCGCCATCGGTGTTCCTCCTGATATCTGCGCATTCCACCGCTACACCAGGAATTCCAATCTCCCCTACCGCACTCTAGTCTGCCCGTACCCACTGCAGGCTGGAGGTTGAGCCTCCAGTTTTCACAGCAGACGCGACAAACCGCCTACGAGCTCTTTACGCCCAATAATTCCGGATAACGCTTGCGCCCTACGTATTACCGCGGCTGCTGGCACGTAGTTAGCCGGCGCTTTTTCTGCAGGTACCGTCACTCTCGCTTCTTCCCTGCTAAAAGAGGTTTACAACCCGAAGGCCGTCATCCCTCACGCGGCGTTGCTGCATCAGGCTTTCGCCCATTGTGCAATATTCCCCACTGCTGCCTCCCGTAGGAGTCTGGGCCGTGTCTCAGTCCCAGTGTGGCCGGTCACCCTCTCAGGCCGGCTACCCGTCGACGCCTTGGTGAGCCATTACCTCACCAACAAGCTGATAGGCCGCGAGCCCATCCCCAACCGAAAAATCTTTCCCACCACAGAACATGCGTTCATGGTGCATATCCGGTATTAGCAGCCGTTTCCGGCTGTTATCCCAGAGTCAGGGGCAGGTTGCTCACGTGTTACTCACCCGTTCGCCACTGATCCACTCCAGCAAGCTGGAGCTTCACCGTTCGACTTGCATGTGTTAAGCACGCCGCCAGCGTTCATCCTGAGCCAGGATCAAACTCTCCGTAAAAAACGAATGCCACAACA
>NZ_JBSFPT010000054.1:0-5031 GCF_053588335.1 Microbacterium sp. NPDC003461
GCGGCGCCAAGCGCAAGGCCGAAGGCCGGCTCGTCGAAGGCCAAATCGTCACGAACTGGAAGAAGGCCCTCGAACAGCTCGCGATCGTCTTCCCCCGCCGCGTCCAGCCCTACCTCTAACCCCGAGACACCGCCCGCTTACACACACAACTTGACAAGCTCCTGGGTGGCAGTCGTGCTGAAATCCAGAACCATGTGCACTTTCCTTCCGGCTGACCGACGGAGTGTCCGTTTGGTCTTGGCGGCACTCTATGCGCCGAACGAGACCGCCGTCGAGCGAGCCGAGCAAGTCGCCGGCGACGCGATGCAGTGCATCTGCGATCACGTGGCTCAGAGGGGCTAAGATCCTCCCGCGGCGAAAACAGGGTCGCAGTCTCCGAATCTGGGAGCGTTATGTCACGCAAAGCCAAGCTCTGCACAGCTCTCGCTGCGCTCGCCCTAACGACTGTCGCGCTTGCCGGGTGCAGCGCCACAGCACCAGCGGCAGTCCAGACGCCCAAGGCATCCGCTCCAACGCCTGTTGAGCCGGTCAGTGAGGCTACGCCGACGCCGGAATCGACCGAACCGGGAACCTGCTCCGACGCATCGGAGATCTACAGCGACGCGGGGGGTCTGTATTGGGAGCGGCAGGGGACTCTCCGGGATCTAGGCGCGCGTGAGTTCGCGCGGGGCGAGGTGACAGTAGATGAGAACGGCACCCCCGTGACCTATACCGTTGAGCCCGGCGACGTCGAGGCCGTGGTCGCTGAACGGCTTTGCGCGTACCCAACCCTTGCCTCGATGAACCACAGGCGGGACATCCACCCCGGCCAGGTGCTCTGGCTCACTCCCAACCCAGAGACCCCCTGGGTGCCGTACTACAACCCAGATGACGTGGCTGCTGGTTTCCAGCAGATGCCGTACCAACAGGCAATCGAGTCTGCCGGCGCGGCGGTTGACGCCGGTGACGTGGACACCGTGCGGGCGATCTGGAACGACACACTCAAGGGCATGTTTGTGAATCAGGACACCATTGCCGCGGTCCAGAAGGTGGTCGACTCCGGCGACCTCGACGCGCTTCGCCAGCTCTTCTCATAGCAAGTAGAACGAGCTTTCCGCTCGGGCTCGTTCCAGGATGTCTGCCACGCCTTCCAAGCGGGAATAACCGTGCGTTCTAGCTCGACAGTGCTTCCAAGAAGGCGGCACCTTTTCCCAGCGAGTGTAGCTAGGTGTAGTGCCCAGGGACGTTGTTTGATCTGGCTGGCCTGATGTGACGAGAACCTCCCGGCAGAGTGGTGCTGCTACCGCATCCGCTCTGAACCAGGAGGTCCTCGTGTCTCACGCTAACGCGGCGCTCACCCCGCGCCAAAGGCTCCGTCTCGCCCAGAAGATCGTCGACGAGGAGTGGACGATCGCCGCCGCTGCGGACTACTTCCGGGTGTCCTGGCCGACCGCCGCGAAGTGGGCTCAGCGTTATCTCGAGCTCGGCGAAGCCGGCATGGCTGACCGATCGTCGCGTCCGCACACGCATCCGAACAAGACCCCACAGCACCTCGTGAAGAAGATCGTCCACCTGCGGATCCGCAAGCGTCTGGGCCCCGTTCAGCTCGCCGGCCGGGTCGGAATGCCCGCCTCGACGGTCCATGCCCTGCTGACCCGCTGCCGCTTGAACCGCCTGTCGCATGTCGATGTGAAGACCGGCGAACCCGCCCGCCGTTACGAGCACGACAAGCCGGGCGCTCTGATCCATGTCGACGTGAAGAAGCTCGGCAACATCCCCGCCAGCGGCGGCCGGCGCTACGTCGGGCGGGAACAGGGCGGCCGCAATGGAGCAGCGACAGATCTCGCCCGCCGAAAGGGGCAACTGCGCGGCCCTCTGATGCGGCACGCCTACGTCCACACCGTCATCGACGATCACTCCCGTATCGCCTACGCCGAGATCCACGACGACGAACGCGCCGAGACCGCCATCGGCGTCCTCCGACGCGCCGTGTCCTGGTTCGCCGACCGCGGCGTCCGCGTCGAGCGAGTCCTCTCCGACAACGGCTCCGTCTACCGATCCCACGCCTGGCGGCACACCTGCGCCGAGCTCGGCATCACACCCAAGCGGACCCGGCCATACCGGCCGCAGACGAACGGGAAGATCGAACGCTTCCACCGCATTATGGCCGACGACTGGGCCTACGTGAAGCACTACAACAGCGAGTCAGCCCGCCGCGCAGCCCTGCCAGCCTGGCTGCACTTCTACAATCACCACAGGCCCCACACCGCCATCGGAAAGCTCCCGCCCATCAGCCAAACCTCAAACAACCTGGCTGGGCACTACAGCAGCGCCTCGTCCTGCGCCACGATCGTCTCGTCCCGCTTCGCGAGATCAGCCTCCAGCAGGGTGACCTGCTGTCCCAGCTCCGCGACACGCACCCCGCTCCGCAGAGTGAGGGCGGCCCTTGTGCGCGGGGCTTCCAGCGTGCCCTCGGCGATCTTCGCCCGCTACTCCAGCACGTGAGAGACGAACAGGCCCTCCCGGTGCACGATCGGCCCGGTCGTACTCCGTCCGAATTCCCTTCAGCTCATCAGAGGAGACTGTGCACATGGCAGTGACGATAGAACCGCGCCCACCGGTGACGCACAACGGTTCATCGACCCCGCGGCGCTGGAGCACCCGACGAGTCGTCGTCGTGATCGCAGCGCTCATTGTCGCCTCTGTCATGCTCGTTGGCGCCACCTGGCCTCAGTCGTTCGGTCTGCACAGAGCCTTCGGCGTCGCTCAGCTCATTGCCTTTCGCCCGGTCCTCGTTATCGGCTTCGCTGTCGTCGCCGTGATCACGGGAGGAATCGCCCTCCTGGCGAATCGGCGATCTCGCCGGATCATCGCGGTCGTCGTCGCCGGCGTTCTCCTGATCGCTGCCCTCGCGCAGGCCGCCGTCCTCGGAGCACGGGGCTGGGGAAACGCCTTCGCGCCCCCTGACAGCACCTCCATGCTCGTCGACGGCGACCTCATCGTCCTGTCGTGGAACGCCCAGGGCGGTGCGACGTCGGCTCAGAAGATCGCCGATCTCGCCCTGACGGTTCGACCTGATGTGATTGCCCTGCCTGAGACGGACGCCCTGGCTGCGGGCGAGATACGCACGATCCTCGCAGAACACGGGCTGACAATGTCGTCGTCGACGGTGGGAGAGCGGATTCCGACCTCCGTGCTGATCTCGACGGAGCTCGGAAGCTATCGGCTCGATGCTTCTCGTGGTTCCACACCGGGTCTGCCGAGCGGAGTCTGGCTCCCCGACGACGAGGCTTCTCCGCCGATCGTCGTTGCGCATCCGATGCCGCCGCTACCGGCGAACATGGACGACTGGCGGGATGGGCTGAAATGGGTCGCGGCGCAGTGCCGGACCTTGGGCGCTGGCGTCGTCGTCGCAGGCGATCTCAACGCGACCATCGACCATCTCGGCGCTCTGCCAGGCTGCAGCGATGCCGCCCAGGCCTCGTCCATGGCTGCATCGGGCACGTGGCCCTCGACCGCACCTCAGCCACTATCCTCGCCGATCGATCATGTTCTCGTCGGCGCACTCTGGGAGGTGCTCGATGTGCGAATCATCGATACTCCGAGCCCTGGCAGCGATCATCGGCCGATCGTCGCGGTACTCGGCTCCTGAGAGCGAATCAGTGCGCGGTGCGATACGACGCGGGTAGGTCTAGGCCGAGTTCCGTCACGACCTCATCGACTTGGGGAAAAGCTCCTAGGCGCAGGGCGAGCTCGCGCTGAACGACGAGAGGCAGACCGCCCGCTACGCGGTCGCACTCGGTGACAGCCCCATCGCGATCGGTGACCGCCTACGTCAACGTGCTGCAGTTGAACAAACGCGGTCTGGAATCGACCCCGGTGAGAGGCTGGCCCTGCGCCCAGCCCGACTGCCGAGGCGGTCGACGAGCCCTCATCAGCTCTCGGAGCGTAGCTGAGACCTCTAATAATCGTAGACGTGCTCGTCAGAGCGGCTGAACACTGGCCCTGTCAAAGAAGTACCGAGGCGGCGGTGACAATCACCACGAGGCCGACTGCCGGCATCGCGACCGCGAGTGTGAGAAGCGCACGTCGGTCACGGCCCTGCGCTCGACGGGCACCCATCATCGCGATGATCACCGAGGTGACCATCAACAGAGCGCAGGCCCCGTAGAAGAAGACCCCCACCGCCGTGCCAAAGCCTTCTCGGTGGGAGCCCGCCGACATCCCGAGCACCCAGATGGCGACGCCCGCGGAGAGGACCGCGCCGAGACCCGTGAGAACGGATCCGATGAAACGGGTGTCGGCAGGGTCGCCCATCGTCGAACTTGCTCCCGTCCTCACTGTCATTAGGCCATTCTCACAGGTGCCCACGCCGGGCGAAAGCTGTCTCCCGGCGCGGTCACCTGGATTGAGTCTTCCGATTTACCGGAAGACTTCCTCCCACTTGCAGAGCGTGTAGTACTGGCTCATGCGATTGCGGCCGTAGACCTGCGCATTCGTGTTGGTGCCGTTGTACAGAACGCACATTCGCATCACTTGGCTGGGCGTCATGTCCCTGGTGTCCGTCGGCGTGATCCCGAGGTTCACCTGCGCCTCACGCATCATCACGAACATAGCCACCTTGAGGTTGAACTCGTGGTCCTGCAGCCGCTTCCACATATCCCACCGGTCCTGCCAGACGTTGTAATCGTAGTTACGACCTGTCTGCATTCCCCAGGTGATCGCGAAGTTGTACGCGATGATCGCAGTGCGCGAGAAGATCTGGCACAGTCCCGTGGACGAGTCGTTGAACTCGTAATCCGGGATCTCGGGGGATCCGCCTTCGAGCGCAACGTAGTACGCCCGGACGAGGAGGTCTGCGGCTGCATCCGCATCGTTCCAGCAGAGGCCCTCGTGGATCATCGGTGTCAGGATCAGCGCCTTGCGGCAGTTAAAGTCTGCCGCAAGCTGGGTTATGTGGCTCTTCGGACATCCGGTGGGGTGAGGGTGGCCGGGCGGTGATTCGGCGGTAGGGGTCGAGGTCCCCGAGGATCAGAAGCGCTAACTCTCTGA
>NZ_JBSFPT010000055.1:0-4652 GCF_053588335.1 Microbacterium sp. NPDC003461
ACCCCCGCCGAGACCCGGGCCGCCTACTACGCCCAGACCGCAACCGCGGCCTGAAATCCACAAAGAGATCGTCTACGAAGCTTGACACAGCCCAGTCGGCCTCGGGATCTTCCTGCCCCTGTTCGGCCTGTCCCTGCTCGTCATCCTTGCGCTCGACCAGCTGCTGATCCGCCGCATGCCCCGGATGAAGAAGTTCTTCGGCAGCGTCTGAGTTATGGAGAGGCGGCCGCGGACACTCGCGAGCAGTCCCCACGGTGCTGATACAGATACGGCGCGCCAGAGCGAGGACCTCATCGGTGCCCACGACGAGCAACCCGGGGCAGTTCTCTACTACCGCGCAACGGCGGGAAGTGAGACTGCGTGATGTCAATGACGGACGGTGCGTCTTCTGTTGAGCAGCCCTGTTGCGGCGGTGAGAGCACGAGCGCGTAACTCTTGACCGGTTGCGAGTGAGCCACGGTGGTCTACTTCGAACCTCCTCGCCAGCGCCTACGCACCCACGCGCCGACCTTTCGAAACCGGTATGTCACATCGGCCCACTCCTCGGCGAGAGAAGGTGATTCTTCCTCTTCCTGTCGTTGGGGAGCTCCCATTGCGATGAGAAAGATGATCACCAAGAGAGCAGTGGGCAACGCCAGCGCTCCCATCCACCATCCGACCTCCATGAGCATTCCGTCAGCTACTCGACCCGACATCGACCGCGTCAGAACTACTCCCACGAGGATCAACGCGAGGGGCGGTCTTCGTGGTCGATACCGGCGTGCTCCTTCCCACGCTCGAAACCGAGGAGTCGAAGCGCGTTGGCCACGACGACGAGCGTCGAGCCCTCGTGGATGAGCACCACTGCACCGATGTTCAGACCGATGAAGGTCGCGATCACCAGGAGGACGACGATCGCGAGACTCGCTATGAGGTTCTGGCGGATGATCCGGCTGGTCGCGCGGCTCAGACGCACGGCGAACGGGACACGCCCCAGATCGTCGCTCATAAGAGCGATGTCACAGGTCTCCAGCGCGACGGTGGAACCGGCGGCCCCCATCGCGATGCCGATGTCCGCACGGGCCATCGCGGGGGCGTCGTTCACACCGTCGCCGACCATCGCTATGGGGCGATGCGTCTCGGCGAGATGCCTGATGTGCGCGACCTTATCCTCCGGCAGCAGATCACCGATGGAGGTGTCGATGCCGACCTCGCGGCCGACGGCATCCGCGACGCGCTGGTTATCGCCGGATATCATCACGAGCTGGCCGACGTTCGTACTGCGCAAGACGCGGAGTACCTGCGCGGACTCGGCGCGAGAGGTGTCCATCACGCCGACGACCCCCAGGAACCGGTCACCGCGCCGGACGATCATCAACGTCTGGCCGGAATCGCGAGCCTCCGTGTAAGCGTCCTCGACTGACGAGGGAAGGGTGAGACCCTGTTCGTCGAACATCCGCAGGTTGCCGACCTCGACGACCTCTCCCTCGACCGCGGCGCGTACACCGCGACCGACGACGGCGTTGAGATCCGATGCCTCGACACGCTCCGCCGCGGACACCTGACCCGCGAGGTCGCGGACGATCGCTGCGGCGAGTGGGTGATCGCTGAGAGACTCCACGGCGACCAGTGTTGGGACGAGGAGGCTTCCGTCCACGCCGTCCACGGGAGTGACCGACGTTACCTGCGGGTTGCCCCAGGTGAGGGTGCCGGTCTTATCGAAGGCCATCGCCCTGACCCGCCCCAGGGTCTCCAGCGGAGCGCCGCCCTTGACCAGCACGCCGGCGCGCGCCGCTCGGGCGACTCCAGCGAGAACGGCCGCCGGCGTCGCGATGGCCAGTGCGCACGGGCTCGCGGCGACGAGGACGGTCATCGCGAGGTAGAAGGCATCCGTGAACGGCTGCGAGAGTATGGACATCGCGATCAGCAGGGTTGCGGCCACGGCGAGGATCACCGCGGGCACGTACCACCGCTGGAAACGGTTGATGAACTGTTGCGTCGGTGACGCGGACTGATCGGCTGTGCGAACCAGCTCGACGACCTTGCTCAACGTCGAGTCCGCGGCCGTCGCCGACACTACGACCTCGAGAACGCCGGAGCCGTTCACTGTACCGGCGAACACGCGATTCGCAGCCGGAAGGGTATCGACGGTGCGTATCGCCCGCTCGCGATCGGCGACCGGCTCCTTCTCGACGGGCATCGACTCACCGGTGACCGCCGACTGGTCGACGGCCGAGATCCCAGTGATCACGAACCCGTCCGACGGGATCCTCGAGTTCGGGCGGACCACCACGACATCACCCACCACGATCTGCTCCACCGGGACCTCGACGGGATCGTCGTCCCTGCGGCGTACCAGGGCGGTCCGTGGTGCGAGTTCGGCCAGCGCTTCAATCGACTTGCTGGCGCGGCTCATCGCGTACTCCTCGAGGGCGTGGCCGAGGCTGAAGAGGAACAGCAGCACCGCGCCCTCCGCCCACTTCCCGATCAGGGCGGCGCCGATTGCGGCGACGATCATGAGGAAGTCGACCTCGAACTTGCCCCGCAATGTCGACGTGACCGCCGTGCGGACAGTGAAGAAGCCACCGAAGATGTAGGTGGCGATGAACAGGATCAAGGGCAGGCCCATGAGCGGCAGGCCGACCGCATACTCTGCGATCATCCCCGCGGCGTAGGTGATGCCCGCCACAACGGCGAACCACAACTCCCATCGAGCGGAGCCGTGCGCGTGCTCCTCCATGGCGGAGGGCGAGTTCGTGGCAGTCGGGGTGGTCATGCCTCGACAATACATCACAAGAACATGATATTGTGATGTATGTGAATGATAATCGTGCTCATGAGGGAGGAAGTCAACTATGACCGATTCGGTGGAATCGGCGTCTGCTCCGCTGTCAGCGGGGGATGCCGAGCGGCTAGCTGAGATCATGCGGGCTCTGGCATCACCGGTCCGACTGCGCATCCTGAGCGTGTTGCGCATCCGCCCCAGCACGGTGACCGACCTCGGCATGCAGCTCGGCACCGGACAGACGACGCTCTCAAACCACCTACGACTTCTCCGGAATCTCAGCGTGGTCCGCGGAGATCGTGACGGACGGCACGTTCACTACGCGCTGTTCGACGACCATGTCGCAGATCTCTTCGACGAGGCCATGGGACACCTCCGGCACCTTCCGAGTAATCGTTGACCACTTGACATTAGCCGAACAGCGCGCCGGGCCATTGGGCAACTGTGACAATCCTGGGCCTTGACCCCGGATCGTGGACACGGTGTCATTTCGGTTATGCCGCTTCCGTGAGGATAGCGAAGGTGGCGGTCTCGTAGGCGTTCGGGGTGATGTTGCCGATCGCGGAGTGGCGCCTGCGGGTGTTGTAGCGGTTCGCCCACCGGAACACGGCCCGGTAGGCCGTGGGCGCGTTCGGGAACGCGGGTCGGCCTTCGAGCAGTTCGCGCTTGAGGGCCGCGTTGAAGCTCTCGGCGAGGGCGTTGTCGGCCGACGAGCCGATCGCTCCCATCGACTGGATCACCCCGAACCGCTCGCAGAGGCCGGTGTAGGACTTCGAGGTGTAGACCGAGCCGTGGTCGCTGTGGAACACGGCCCCGGCGAGGGAGCCGCGCTCGCGCCATGCAGCCTTCAGCGCGTCTTCGACGAGCTCGGTGCGCATGTGGCTGGCCATCGCCCAGCCGGCGAGCTTCCGTGACCCGAGGTCGATGCAGGACGCGAGGTACAGGTTCGTGCCGTCCTCGATGGGCAGGTAGGTGATGTCGCCGACGTAACGGCGGCCCGGCTCCCCGGTGGAGAAGTCGCGGCCGATCAGGTCCGGGAAGCGCCGCCCCGACTGGTCCGGAATCGTGGTCTTCACCCGCTTGCGCAGCCGGATCCCGGCCAGGCCGTGCTGACGCATCACGCGGGCCACGCGCTTGTGGTTGACCCGCTCACTCTCGGCAACGCCCTCGTTGAGGTCGGCGGTGATCCGCGGTGCACCCAAGGCGCGGTCCCCGCCCTGCTGCGGGTCCTGCAGCGCCCGGATCCGGCCAGCGAGGGCCGCATCTGCCGACTGCCTCGCGGCACGTCCGGGGGCGGCGGACAGCCACGCGTAGAACGACGACCTCGCGATCTCGATGACCTCACACAACCGCTTCACGCCGTAGGCGTCCTTGTGATCCTCGACGAACTGGAAGCGGTTCACCAGCTCGTCTCCCCGGCGAAATACTTCGCCGCCTGACGGAGGATGTCCCGCTCCTCCGCAAGCTTGGCCTGCTCAACCCGGAGCGCCTGGTTCTCAGCCTCCAGCCGCGCGATCCTCGCCGCCTGCGACTCCGCCCGCACCGCCGCCGGAGCGACCGGGCTTCCGGTCGTCGTGGTCCCGGAGCCGAGCTTGTCGACCCACTCCTTCAACGCGCCGCGGGACACGCCGAGATCCGCCGCGATCCCCTTGAGCGTCGCCCCGGGCGTGGACTCGTACAAGTCCACCGCTCGGCGACGGAACTCGTCCGTGTAGTTCTTCCTGGCCATCCTTGGATTCTCGCTCCCCCCAGCATCGTGCTGGAATCAGCGTGTCCAAGATCAAGGGTCAAGCCCCGCTTGAGCAGATCGGGGCGGGTCACCACGTCGTCGGCGGGGATCGTGGTGCGCTTCTTGGAGCGGGGCTGGATCCCGAAGATCCCCGCCTCC
>NZ_JBSFPT010000056.1:0-4592 GCF_053588335.1 Microbacterium sp. NPDC003461
GCACTTGATGCCGCCGCCGCCGAGCAGCAGCTCGGACAGATCGATCAGCACCGGGTTGTAGCCGCGCTCGCGCAGCTGCGCCTCGAAGCCGGTGCTCACGCAGCGAGCCCGCGACCTGGACCAGGGCGTCTTCCACTCCTGGGCGGCACAGGCGGCCTCGCCCGGCTTCGTGGTCGCGGGCGGCGAGGGCACGAGGGTCTGGGATCACGACGGCAACGAGTACCTCGACTTCTCCAGCCAGCTGGTGAACGTCAACATCGGCTACGGGCACCCGAAGGTCGTCGCGGCGATCCAGCGGCAGGCCGAGACCCTCGCGACGATCGGGCCCGCGACGGTCAACCTCACGCGCGGCGAGGCCGCGGCGCGGATCCTCGAGAAGGCCGGAGGCTCGTTCGAGAAGGTGTTCTTCACGAACGGGGGCGCCGACGCCAACGAGAACGCCATCAGGATGGCACGGCTGTTCACCGGACGCGACAAAGTGCTGAGCCGCTATCGCAGCTATCACGGCAACACGGGAGCGGCGATCGTGGCGACGGGCGACTGGCGGCGGGTGCCCAACGAGTACGCACGGGGCCACGTGCACTTCTTCGGCCCGTACGCGTACCGCAGTGAGTTCTGGGCCGAGACCGAGGGGCAGGAGTGCGAGCGGGCGCTGCACCACCTCGAGCGCGTGATCCAGCTGGAGGGCGCCGACTCGATCGCGGCGATCCTGCTCGAGGGCATCCCCGGCACGGCGGGGGTGCTCGTGCCCCCGCCCGGCTACCTCGCCGGCGTGAGGGAGCTGTGCGACCGCTACGGCATCGTGATGATCCTCGACGAGGTGATGTCGGGCTTCGGCCGGGCCGGAGAGTGGCTCTCGTGGCACAGCGAGCGCACCAACCCGACGGGCGTTACCCCCGACATCGTGACCTTCGCCAAGGGGGTCAACTCCGGCTACGTCCCTGTCGGCGGGGTGCTGCCCAGCCCGCGCATCGCGCACCACTTCGACGAGCGCGTCTTCCCCGGCGGCCTGACCTACTCCGGCCACCCGCTCGCGGCGGCGTCGATCGTCGCCGCGATCGACGCGATGACAGAGGAGCGGGTCATCGAGAACGCCCGCTGGGTCGGCGAGGCGCACATCGGGCCGGGGCTGGCGGCGCTCGCCGCGAAGCACGCCGTCATCGGCGAGGTGCGCGGCCTGGGCGTCTTCTGGGCCGTCGAGCTCGTCGCCGACGCCGCGACGCGCGAGCCGGTGAGCGCCGGGGTCATGGCGGCGGTGAAGGCCGGGCTCCTCGCGCGCGGCGTCATCGGCTTCTTCGCCGATAACCGCGTCCACGTCGTCCCGCCGTGCACCGTGCGGCCCGAGGAGGTCGGGCGGTACCTCGCCGCGCTCGACGAGACCCTCACCGCGCTCTGATCCGCCCTCCGGAGCCCTCCTCCGCTTCCCCCACCGCACCTCCCGGAAAGGCCTGCCGTGACCACCAGCACCGCCACCCACCCCCTCCGCGCCCTCGTCACGGGCGCCTCCAGCGGAATCGGCGCCGCCACCGTCCGCCGCCTGCGGGCGGAGGGGTGGGACGTCATCGCGTCGGCACGCCGCCGGGACCGCCTCGAGGCGCTCGCGGCGGAGACGGGCTGCGACATCGTCGTCGCCGATCAGACCGACCAGGCCTCGATCGATGCGCTGCGCGATCACGTCGTGGGCGGTGGGGCGCTGCACGCTCTCGTCAACAACGCCGGCAACGCGTTCGGGCTCGAGCCCGTCGAAACCGGTGAGCTCGACAAGTGGCGCCGGATGTACGAGCTGAACGTCCTCGGCACGCTGCGCGTGACGCAGGCACTGCTCCCGGCTCTGCGCGCCTCCGGGCGGGGCGATCTGCTGACGATCACATCGACCGCCGCGCACGGCGAGTACCCGGGCGGAGCCGGATACACGGGTGCCAAGCACGCCGAGCGACAGATGGTGAAGACCCTCCGGCTCGAGCTCGCGGGCGAACCGATCCGCGTGATCGAGATCGCCCCGGGCAACGTGGAGACGGAGTTCTCGCTCGTCCGCTTCGACGGTGACGTCGACCGGGCGGCCGCGGTGTACTCCGGGTACGACCCGCTCGTCGCGGACGACATCGCCGACGCGGTTGCGTGGACGCTGACGCGCCCGCACCACGTCAATGTGGACACCATGATCATCCGCCCCCGCGCGCAGGTGTCCACGACGCAGATCGCGCGCAGCTGACGGTGCCCACGACGTCCCGGATCGGGCGATCCGCGCCGTCGCACTAGACTCGGAGGGTGCTCACGGTCGCCGTCCTCATCTCGGGCACCGGGTCGAATCTCAGGACCCTGCTGGAGGCCGCGAGCGAGCCCGACTACCCGGCCCGCGTCGTCGTGGTCGGCGCCGACCGACCCGCCGACGGTCTGGAGCACGCCGCCGACTTCGGCATCCCCACCTTCACGG
The DNA here is from genome assembly GCF_053588335.1 of Microbacterium sp. NPDC003461. Classification (NCBI taxonomy): domain Bacteria; kingdom Bacillati; phylum Actinomycetota; class Actinomycetes; order Micrococcales; family Microbacteriaceae; genus Microbacterium; species Microbacterium sp. NPDC003461. Next base: position 2,435 of record NZ_JBSFPT010000056.1, read on the forward strand.
TGCCGTTCCGCGCGTTCGAGTCCCGCGAGGAGTGGGGTGCCGAGCTCGCCGCGCAGCTGCGGGCGTGGAAGCCCGACCTCGTCGTGCTGAGCGGCCTCATGCGGCTGCTGCCGGCCGCAGTCGTGGCCGAGTTCGCCCCGAACGTCATCAACACGCACCCCGCCTACCTGCCCGAGTTCCCCGGCGCCCACGGCGTGCGCGACGCGCTCGCCGCCGGGGCGGAGCAGACCGGCGCGAGCGTGATCGTCGTCGACGAGGGCGTCGACAGCGGCCCGATCCTCGCCCAGGAGCGCGTGCCCGTGCTGCCGGGCGACACCGAGGCGTCGCTGCACGATCGCATCAAGCCCGTCGAGCGCCGCCTGCTCATCGACGTCGTCCGCCGCATCGCCACCGGCGAGCTGGACCTCCGCACCCCTGCCTCGTCCTGATCCGAAGGAGCACCTCATGGCCGGCCCCCGTCACGACCCCTCGCTCTACCGCGAACGCGATGTGGTCCCCATCCGCCGGGCCCTCGTGTCGGTCAGCGACAAGACCGGCCTGATCGAGCTGGCCGCCGCGCTCGCCGAGGCGGGCGTCGAGATCGTGTCCACCGGATCGACCGCGGCCATGATCCGCGACGCCGGTCACGAGGTCACCGACGCGGCCACGGTGACGGGCTTCCCGGAGATGCTCGACGGGCGCGTCAAGACGCTGCACCCCCACGTGCACGGCGGCCTGCTGGCCGACCTGCGCCTCGAGCACCACGAGACGCAGCTGGCCGAGTTCGGCATCGCGCCGTTCGAGCTCGTCGTCGTGAACCTGTACCCGTTCGTCCAGACCGTCGCCTCCGGTGCGCAGGGCGACGACGTCGTCGAGCAGATCGACATCGGCGGCCCCGCCATGGTGCGCGCGTCGGCGAAGAACTTCGCCAACGTCGCGATCGTCGTAGGCCCGGAGGCGTACCCCTCGATCATCGAGGCGCTCGGCCGCGGCGGCACCACGCTGAGCGAGCGTCGGGAGCTCGCCGCCCGCGCCTTCGCGCACACCGCGACCTACGACACGGCCGTGGCGCAGTGGTTCGCCGAGGAGACGATGTCGGGCCAGAACGAGCTGCCCGAGCACCTCACGATCCAGGTCGAGAAGATCAGCGACCTGCGCTACGGGGAGAACTCCCACCAGCGCGCCGCCATCTACTCCCGCGCCGACGGCCACGGCATCGCCCAGGCCACGCAGCTGCAGGGCAAGGAGATGTCGTACAACAACTACGTCGACGCCGACGCCGCCCTGCGCGCCGCGTACGACATGGTCAAGCCCGCCGTGGCCATCATGAAGCACGCCAACCCGTGCGGCCTCGCCATCGCCGATCCGAAGGCCATCGACGCCATCGCCTCCGCGCACCTGCGCGCCCACGAGTGCGACCCGCTGTCGGCGTTCGGCGGCGTCATCGCCGCGAACCGCCCCGTCACGCTCAAGATGGCCGAGAACCTGCGCGACATCTTCACCGAGGTCATCGTCGCCCCCGGCTTCGAGCCCGCGGCGCTGGAGGTCTTCAAGGAGAAGAAGAACCTGCGCGTGCTGCAGCTGCCGGACGACTGGTCGCAGGAGCGGATGGACGTCCGCCTCGTCTCGGGCGGCCTGCTCCTGCAGGACGCCGACCTGTTCGATCGCGACATCGCGTCCATCGCCGAGCGCTGGGAGCTCGTTGCGGGGGAGCGACCGGACGACATCCCGGTCGACGACCTCGTGTTCGCCTGGAAGGCGTGCCGCGCCGTCAAGTCGAACGCGATCGTGCTCGCCCAGAACGCCGCCACCGTCGGCATCGGCATGGGCCAGGTGAACCGCGTCGACTCGTGCAAGCTCGCGGTCGAGCGCGCGGGCGACCGCGCCGCCGGATCGATCGCCGCGTCCGACGCCTTCTTCCCGTTCTCGGACGGGCCCGAGGTGCTCATGAACGCCGGCGTGCGCGTCATCATCCAGCCGGGCGGATCGGTCCGCGACGAGGAGACGATCGCGCTGGCCAAGGAGCGCGGCGTCGCCATGTTCTTCACGGGCGAGCGGCACTTCTTCCACTGAATTTTTCAGAAGCGTCTGCGCCGCTCGGGCAGTTCTTTTCAGAAGCGTCTGCGCGCGCTCGGGCACCCGCTGCGCGGGTGCCGCTCGCGTGCTCGCACCGGCGCTC
>NZ_JBSFPT010000057.1:0-4576 GCF_053588335.1 Microbacterium sp. NPDC003461
CTTGAACTCCTCAGTGAACTTCCTGCGATTCGTAGACATCTCTGCCTGTCGTTCCTTCCTGGTAACGACCGTCTACAAGAAGTGTCACACCCCAGTCGACGACGAAGTATCGGTTCCCTGAAGACCTCATCTGCGGGCGCTGCTACGACCACGCGATCCATACCCACGGCGCCTGCGCTAGCTGCCTTGCTGAACGCCTGCTGCCAGGAATCAACGCGAAGGGTGGGCAAATCTGCGCGGACTGCGCCGGCATTGAGCGCGATTTTCACTGCCGGCGGTGCTCCCAGGAAGGTGCGATTTTCCGTGCCGGGCTCTGCGAACGCTGCGCGCTATCCGATGACCTCGACGAGATACTCGGACTCCGACGCGAGGGACACGGCACGGACCTCCAGCAGCTCAGGGACCACCTGCTCCGAGCGGATCGTCCGACTAGCGTCCTCACCTGGATCCGCTCCCCCCAGGTCAAGTCACTGCTGAGCAGCCTCGCGGAGGGTCAGGAACCGCCCGACCACGACACTCTCGACGCCCTCCCACAGAGCGCCGCCGTCAATCACATCCGGGCGCTGCTCGTCGAGATCGGCCTGCTTCCGCCTCGCGACGAGGCGTTCACCCGCTTCCAGGGATGGGTGCGCAAGAAGATCGAGCCATTCGAGGGCGAGCACAAACGTGCGCTCGAGCAGTACGCGGTCTGGTACCACCTACGCCGAATCAGACTGATTCAGAGCAATGGCCAGGATGTTCACACTGCCGCACACAACGCGAAGCAACAGATCACTGCAGCGGCAAACTTCCTGACATGGCTCGCTGCGCGGGAGGCCACCCTCGGGACCTGCACGCAGTCCCTCGTCGACATCTGGCTCACGACGGGAAACTCAAGTCGATACACAGTTCGCGGGTTCTTGCAGTTCGCGAGGGACAGCAGACTCGCTCCCCTGCTCCACATCCCCGCGCGCCACGCTCGAGCCCAAACACGTCGCATCACCGACACCGACCGGTTGGAGTGGATTCGCCACTACCTGACGGAGGAGTCACTCTCGCCTGCAGCGAGATCCGCCGCCCTTCTCCTGCTGGTCTTTGGCCAACCGCTGACGCGTATCTCCACAATGCGTTTGAACGCATTGGAAGATGACGCCATCAACGGTATGACCATCAGGTTCGCGGACGACCCTGTTTACGTTCCCGAGCCGTTCGACGACATCCTCCGCCAGCACCTGGCCTCCCGAGCTCGAACCCGGACCAGCTCGGCCGACAACAACCCTTACCTGTTCCCGGGAGCTCGAGCGGGGCAACACATCACGCGCGAGCAGCTCAAAGCGGAGCTCAACTCGCTCGGCGTTGACATCCTCGCGACAAAGAACACCACGCTCGACGAACTGGTCGCCGCGATGCCGGCGCCCATGGTGGCAGACGCTCTCGGATACAGCTACACGGCGCTCGGCCAACACGAGCGGCACCGAGGAGTCCGTTACCGGAGCTACGTGAGCGGCCGCCACGACGGCTAGGGCGTGTTGATCAACTCATCGGCTCGCTGTCGAGGGAATGGCGTGGAAGTACCGCACCGGCGCCCCCTGGCGGGACGTGCCGGAGCAGTGTGGCCGATCGACTTCGGCGACCAGCAGCAAGCTCGCTACAAGGGTCGCAACGTGGTTGAGCGGTGCTTCAACCGGCTCAAGCAGTGGCGCGGGATCGCGATGCGCTCCGACAAACTCGCCCGCAACCACCGCGCCGCGATCTGTCTCGCCGGAACTCTGATCTGGGTCAAGACCGGCGCGCGCTGAGTGGACTGAGGTGAGCCGCTTACGCTTTCGTGGAGCGGGCGTGAAGTTGAGCGACGAACTCCTCAGCGGCGGCGAGTTGGATTCTGAGGCGGTCGCGGCGTTCGAGCGCCTCCTGCCGGACACTCTCCAACCGCGCATCAAGTTCTGGATCGCGCGGGTTGGCGTTGACCAGATTGATGAGGTCGAGCAGCTCACGCATCTGGTCGAGGCTGTAGCCGAGGGGCTTCATCCGGCGGATCAGCATCACCCGTGCCTCGTCGTCGGCGGTGTAGAGGCGGAACCCGCCATCGGTGCGTCCGGACGGAGTGACGAGCCCGATCTCGTCGTAATGGCGGAGGGTCCGCAGTGACAGACCGGTGCGCTCGGCCAGTTCACCGATGTGCATCGCCGCGTCAGTCATGATCCCCGATTTCCTTCAACCCTCACGTTACGTTAGAGTCTCGTTGTTCGCTCGCACCCTGTCGTGCAGCATCCATCCTCTCCCGAATCTCTGAGACTTCCCGGCGCAACGGAGCGTCTTCCGTGCGGGCATCTATCCCGCTGACCATGAAGGAGCACCGTGACCGCCGTCGCGCCCACGCAAGATCCCGCCGCCCGCTACCGGATCGAACCGACCGTTCTGCAAGCGCTGCGCAGCCCCCGTATTCTCACCCGCGAAGTCCTCGCCGGACTCGTCGTCGCCATCGCGCTGATCCCTGAAGCGATCGCGTTCTCGATCATCGCCGGGGTCGACCCCCGAGTGGGGCTGTTCTCGTCGTTCGTGATGGCGGTCGCCATCGCGTTCCTCGGAGGCCGGCCCGCGATGATCACCGCCGCGACCGGCGCCATCGCGCTGGTGATCGCTCCTGTTGCCCGCGAGTACGGGATGGACTACTTCATCGCCACCGTGCTCCTCGGTGGGCTCATCCAGGTGGTGCTCGCACTCCTCGGGGTGGCGAAACTGATGCGCTTCATCCCGCGTAGCGTCATGGTCGGGTTCGTCAACGCCCTTGCCATCCTGATCTTCATCTCGCAGATCCCGCAGCTGCTCGGAGTGCCATGGATGGTGTACCCGCTCGTGGTCGCGGGCCTGCTCATCATGTACCTGATGCCGCTGCTCACCCGAGTCGTCCCGGCACCGCTGGTCGCGATCATCCTGCTCACTGCCGCCGCTGTCGTGTTCGGTATCAGCGTCCCCACCGTCGGCGATCAGGGCCAACTCCCGCAGAGCCTGCCCGAACTGTTCATCCCGAACGTTCCGCTCACCCTGGACACCCTCGGCATCATCTTCCCGTTCGCCGCCGCGATGGCCATCGTCGGCCTTCTCGAATCCCTCATGACCGCGAAACTCGTCGACGACATCACCGACACCCACTCCCGAAAGACCCGTGAGGCGTGGGCTCAGGGGGCGGCGAACATCCTCTCCGGCGCGTTCGGCGGCATGGGCGGCTGCGCGATGATCGGGCAGACCATGATCAACGTGAAAGCATCCGGAGCTCGCACCCGCATCTCCACCTTCCTCGCCGGCGTCTTCGTCCTCGTCCTGGTGCTCGTGCTCGGCGACATCGTCGCCGTCATCCCCATGGCAGCCCTCGTCGCCGTCATGATCGTCGTCTCCGTCGCCACATTCGACTGGCACAGCATCCGCCCCACCACCCTCAAGCGCATGCCGATCAGCGAAACCCTCGTCATGGTCGTCACCGTCGGCATCACCGTCTGGACCCACAACCTCGCCATCGGCGTCGGCGTCGGCGTCATCGCCGCGATGATCCTCTTCGCCCGCCGCGTCGCACACTTCACCACCGTCACCCGCGAGATCACCGACCAGGACGGGCGGCCCACCGCCCGCTACACCGTCGACGGAGAACTGTTCTTCGCCTCCAGCAACGACCTCACTACGCAGTTCGAGTACACCCACGACCCCGACCGCGTTGTCGTCGACCTGACCCGCTCCCACGTCTGGGACGCATCCACCGTCGCCGCGCTCGACGCCATCCACACCAAATACGAACACCTCGGCAAGGCCGTCACCTTCACCGGCATGAACGACGCCACCGCCCGATTCCACGGCCGCCTCACCGGTGGCCTCGGCAACGCGCACTAACGCCCTAGGAAACGCCGGGCCCTCCCGGCCGGTATGAACGAGGAATACTACTCACCGAGATAATGCTCATCCCCAGTAGCGTGGCGAGATCCGTCGGCACATCACCTCGGCCGCTGCAGCGATCTCGCACGCGCTCGAAGCACGACGCGCTTCCCCGCCTGCGGGAATCGCGGGTCGACGAGACAGAATGAGCGCATGCGGAGCGCTGGGAGCATCTTGATCGTCACTGTGGCGACGCTGCTCGGTCTGTATGGCGCCTTGCTGCTCGGCCTCTCCGGCTTCAGCCTGGTCGGCCCGGGACCGATCGTGATCGAGTACTCCGACGCCGACGACACGGAGAGGTCTCTCGGTATCGCAATGGGCTTCGCCGCGCTGCTGACGTGGTTGGTCGCCCTCCCGCTGGGCGGAGTCGTCGGGCTCGGTGGTGATGATCGGTCGTATGCGCGGCGAGTCAGGACCTGGATCCTCCTCGGTGCGAGTGCGCTCCTCGTCCTCGCGCTCACGATTGCTGTGCTTTCCATCTCGCCGCCCGCGGTCGTGTGACGGCGCTGTCGTGCGAATGACGCCCCGCCAGCCACTATCGACACCTCCGGCCCGGCGGTGTTGCCGCGGGCTTATCGGGCTCTTCGGACATCCGGTGGGGTGAGGGTGGCCGGGCGGTGATTCGGCGGTAGGGGTCGAGGTCCCCGAGGATCAGAAGCGCTAACTCTCTGAT
>NZ_JBSFPT010000058.1:0-2196 GCF_053588335.1 Microbacterium sp. NPDC003461
GCACGATCACCGAGATCCTCGCCGCCGAGGACGAGACCGTCGAGGTCGGCGCCGTCCTGGCCCGCGTCGGCTCCGGCGCCGCCGCCCCGGCCGAGGCACCCGCCGCGCCCGCGCAGGCCGAGCAGGCTGAGGCCCCGGCCCCCGCCGAGCAGGCGCAGCCCGCCCAGGCCGAGGCTCCGGCCGAGGCCGCTCCGGCTCCGGCCGCGTCGGGTGACGCGACCGACATCGTGCTGCCCGAGCTGGGCGAGTCGGTGACCGAGGGCACCGTCACCCGCTGGCTCAAGCAGGTCGGCGACACCATCGAGGTCGACGAGCCGCTGCTCGAGATCTCCACCGACAAGGTCGACACCGAGGTCCCCTCGCCCGTCGCCGGCACGATCACCGAGATCCTCGCCGCCGAGGACGAGACCGTCGAGGTCGGCGCCGTCCTGGCCCGCGTCGGCTCCGGCGCCGCCGCCCCGGCCGAGAAGCCCGCCGAGGCACCCGCGGCGCCCGCACAGGCCGAGCAGGCTGAGGCCCCGGCCGAGCAGCCCGCCCCCGCGGCACCTGCCCAGGCCCCGGCCGAGGCGCCCGCCGCGCCGAGCCAGCCGGCGCAGCCGCAGCAGGCCGCTCCCGCCGCGGCGGAGCAGCCGAAGGCGGCCGAGCCGGCCGCCCCGAAGCTCACGCTGCCGACCGACGACGAGAAGGTCTACGTGACCCCGCTCGTGCGCCGGCTCGCCGCCCAGCAGGGCGTCGACCTCGCCACGGTGAAGGGCACGGGCGTGGGAGGCCGCATCCGCAAGGAGGACGTCCTCAAGGCCGCCGAGTCGGCGAAGGCGGCCCCGGCCGCCGCCGCGACCCCGGCGGCTCCCGCCGCGGCCCCCGCCGAGAAGCTCGAGGACTCGCCGCTGCGCGGCACCACGCAGCCGATGTCGCGCCTGCGCAAGGTGCTCGCCAAGCGCGCCGTCGAGTCGATGACGTCGACCGCTCAGCTCACGACGGTCGTCGAGGTCGACGTGACGAAGCTCTCGGCGTTCCGCGACCAGGTGAAGGGCGACTTCCAGGCGAAGACGGGCGACAAGCTGTCGTTCCTGCCGTTCTTCGCCCTCGCCGCGGCCGAGGCGCTGCGCGCGTACCCGATCATCAACTCGACGCTCGACGGCGAGAACATCGTGTACCCGCCGTCCGAGAACCTCTCGATCGCCGTCGACACCGAGCGCGGCCTGCTCACGCCGGTCGTCCGCGACGCGAGCACGAAGAACCTCGCCCAGCTGGCGCACGAGATCGCCGACCTGGCCGCGCGCACGCGCGACAACAAGCTGAAGCCCGACGAGCTCGCCGGCGGCACGTTCACGCTGACCAACACCGGTTCGCGCGGCGCGCTGTTCGACACGCCCGTCGTGTTCCTGCCCCAGTCGGCGATCCTCGGCACGGGCATCGTCTTCAAGCGTCCCGGCGTGGTGAAGACCGACGGCGGCGTCGAGGCGATCGGCATCCGCTCGTACGTCTACCTCGCGCTCTCGTACGACCACCGCACGATCGACGGCGCCGACGCGGCGCGCTACCTGTCGGCCGTGAAGGCGCGTCTCGAGGCGGCGGACTTCGCGGGCGACCTCGGCATCTGATCCGAGCGCTCCCCGAGGGGGACGGGTGACCACGCGTCATCCGTCCCCCTCGGTCGTTCCGGGCGCGGATGCGCCGTCGTGCACGTCGCGCACGATCCAGCGCTCGTCGGTCGATGCCCGCTCGATCACGAGGGACTGAGGCGCGGCGGAGCCCTCCGGCGACTCGACCCGCAGCACCGCCAGATCGCCGAAGTCGTCGAGCAGCACGACGCGGCGCTCGTCGGCCGGCAGCGATGCCGCCGCCCCGTCCGCCAGCTCAAGCGGAGCGGAGCCGGGCGCGCGGACCGCGGCGCACGCGTCGTCCTCGGCGGCGCGGCAGACCGCGAGACCGTCGAGGAGCCGCTCGGCCGCGGCGACCGGATCCTCCGCGCCCGGCTCCGTTCCGCCCGCGCCGCCCGGCGCCTCCTCCTCGGGCCCGGATGGAGGCTCGAGAGGGTCGTCGTCGCCCGTCTCGGGTGCGGCGCCCGTCGCGGCGGCGGGCGACGCGGGCGTTCCGGGCGCTCGAGCAACGAACTGCGCCAGCTCGACCTCGACCTCTTCCGGCGAGTGCCGGTGTCGGCGCTCGCCGAGTGCCAGCTCCCTGACGAGCTCA
>NZ_JBSFPT010000059.1:0-2096 GCF_053588335.1 Microbacterium sp. NPDC003461
GCAGCAGTTGGCGCTACTGATCCTCGGGGACCTCGACCCCTACCCGCCCGAACTCACCCGGCGAGCCTCACCCCCCACCGAATGTCCGAAGAGCCCGTAAACAGGGCCGCCCCTCCCGAGGAGCATGCTCGAACCCGGGAGGGACGGTCCAGCGCGGAAACGCGACTGCGACACTACGCGCGATGAGCCGGCGAGGGAATACCCCCGGGCAGGACGTCGCGGCCGGGTGCGCCTCAGGGGCGGACGTGCTGCGCCTCCCGCGCCCGGCCCGAGACCGCATCGAGGTAGCGCACCGCCTTCGCGACGGCCTCCCGCCCCGCCCGGTTGGCGCCCACGGTCGACTGCGACGGCCCGAAGCCGATCAGGTGCACGCGCGGCTCGCCCGCGACCTGCGTGCCGCGCATGGCGATGCCGCCGAGCTCGTTACGGAGGTATAGCGGTTCGAGGTGGCTCAGATCGGGCCGGAAGCCGGTAGCCCACACGATCGCGTCGAGCGGCGTGAGCGTGCCATCGGCCTCACGCACGCCGTCCGGCTCGATGCGCGCGAACATCGGGCGGCGGACGAGAGCGCCGCGATCGCGTGCCGTGCGCGCGGAGCTCGACCAGCCGAGGCCCGTGTAGCCCACGATGCTGCCCGTGGGCCGCCCCGCCTCGACGTCGGCCGTGACCTTCTCGATCGTGCTGCGGCCCGTGGTCTCGGGATCGAACTCCCCCTCGATGAACACCGGCTCGCGCCGCGTGTACCAGAACGTCTGCGCGACGCGCGAGATCTCCTCGAGGTGCTGCACCGCCGAGATCCCGCCGCCGACGATCCCGACCCGCTGGCCCGCGAACTCGTCGAGCGATCCGTAGTCGCGCGTGTGCAGCTGGCGGCCGCGGAACGTCTCCCGGCCCGGATACGCCGGTCGCACCGGGTTGTCCCACGTGCCGGTCGCGTTGATGACGACCCGGGCGATCCACGTGCCGCCGTCGGTGCGCACGACGAGGTCGCCGTCCTCTTCGTCGTCGGCGAAGTCGACGCTCTCGACCCGTACGGGACGCAGGATGGGGAAGTCGAAACGCCGCTCGAAGGCCGCGAAGTAGCGCGGCACGGCGTCGCGGCTCGGCTCGCCCGGATCCATGTCGGGCCGCGCGAGGCCGGGCAGGTCGAAGATGCCGTTCAGGCCCGAGACGGTGAGCGATGCCCACCGGCGCTGCCACGCGCCGCCCGGTGCCGGGTTCGCGTCGAGTACGACGTACGTGCGCGCAGCGCCGGGATCCGCGGTCGCGCTCACGAATCCCGCGCGCCGCAGGTGGAACGCGGCCGAGAGCCCCGCCTGCCCGGCCCCGATCACGACGATGCTCGCACGCCGGCCCGCGTTCTCCCCCACGATCCTTTCAACCGCATGGATCGGGCGGGCATTCCCCGCACCTGGGCACGGCTGCCGAGGAGATCCCGGTTCGCGAGGACGATCACGTCGCCACGGCTCCTCGGGAACCGGGATCCCCTCGGGAACCGGGATCCGTCGCACGGGCCTCCCGGAAACGCGAAACGGGCCTCCCGAAGGAGGCCCGTTCACGCGATCGGATCAGGAGCTCAGAAGTCCCAGTTTTCGTCAGGAGGCGCGGATTCCTGCAATTTTCATGCGTCCAGGCACCCTTCGTGCCTGCTGCGTGCCACTCGCACCTATGAGCGGTTCGGCTCAGGTAAGGCAGGGCGGCACGCTCAAATGCTACCTAATCCTCGGGCGGTCTGTCCGACGCCCTCGAGGCCAGTCGATCCGGCGCTCACACCCGGTGCCCGAGCTGCGAGCGGATCACGCGCTCCTTGTGTCCGGTTCGCAACCGTGAACGCACTCACCCCAAGCCCGGTTCGCGAAACCCGGTCGTCGCTACCATCGCACTCAAGGTCGCTCCAATTGGTGTTTCAGAACATCGTGCATAGTGGCGGGCTGCCCGCCGCGGGCAACGTCGATAGCGGTGGCGCGGGCCACATCATCACCGTCGGATCAGAAGACACCATGGGGTGTGACACTTCTTGTAGACGGTCGTTACCAGGAAGGAACGACAGGCAGAGATGTCTACGAATCGCAGGAAGTTCACTGAGGAGTTCAAGG
>NZ_JBSFPT010000060.1:0-1555 GCF_053588335.1 Microbacterium sp. NPDC003461
GACCTCGTGGTCGGCGTCGGCACCGAACGACGCGGCGACGACGACGTCGGTCGGCCGCATCGGCGGCCGCACGCTCGCTTCGCTCGCACAGGGATCGGTTTCCGCGGGGGCCTGCTGAGCGGTGACACTCATCGGTTGCTGAACGGAGCGGCCGGAGGCCGCGGAGATGAAGCGACCAGTGCAAACGTCATGGACTTGCTGTGGTCGCTTCATCTTCGTTCGCTGGCGCTCACTTCGTTCAGCAACCGATGGGGGTTGCAAGCGGGTGGACGGGGTCGGGCGTGTCGGGGGGAGACACGCCGGTCGGGGCGACAAAACCCTCGATCTGACGTTCAGGGTTTACGATCTGCGACTTGACCTTCGCGAATGACACCGGTGTAATTAACGGCATCGGATCCGTCCGCGGGGCGGCGTCAAAGGGGGCAGGACATGGCTGAGTATCGTTCGGAGGTTCCGGGCAACTGGTTCGTCGACCCCGTCGATCTCGGCGTCCCCGGGGTGCGTCAGCCGACGGGCGACGACAACGCCCTCGCGTGGCAGTCCGACGCGCTGTGCGCGCAGACCGACCCCGAGGCGTTCTTCCCGGAGAAGGGCGGATCCACCCGCGACGCCAAGCGCATCTGCACCTCCTGCGAGGTGCGCGCCGAATGCCTCGAGTACGCGCTGCAGAACGACGAGCGCTTCGGCATCTGGGGCGGACTCTCCGAGCGCGAGCGCCGCAAGCTCAAGCGCCGCGCCAGCTGATCCTCCTCCCTCGCGCGTGGCTCCCCGGTGCGTCGCGCCGCGCGCTTAGGCTGACGAGGTCATGTCGGCCCCAGTACACGCCATCGTCGTCGCGCGAGCGACCCCCACGGCCGCCCTCGCCGCGGAGCGCCTGACCCGCACCCTCGAGGCCCTGGGCGCGCAGACCCGCAGGGTCGACGCCGTCACGATCGTGACGTGCGGGCGCGCCCCCGAGCTCGACGCGGTCATCGCCCGCTCGCGCGCCGAGGGCGTCATCCACGCTCCGGAATCGGCCGGCTTCGCCGCGGCCGTCGCGCTCGCGCAGGTGCGTGCCCCCGCCGATCGCGCCCTGTGGCTGCTGGCCCAGGACACGACGCCGCGGCCCGATGCGCTCGCCGTGCTCGCGGGTGCCCTCGAGCGCGCCCCGTCCGTCGCCATCGCCGCCCCGAAGCTCGTCGACGCCGAGGACCCGGACCTCATCGTCTCCCTCGGCGTGAGCATGACGAGGTTCGGGCGCACGGTGCCGCTCGCGAACGGGGAGTACGACCAGGGCCAGCACGACGCCGACGACGATGTGCTGGGAGCCGACGTGCGCGGCGTGCTGCTGCGCGCCGACCTCCGCGCGCACCTGCTGCCCGATCCCGCGCTGGCGGGCGTGGACGAGGGCCTCGACATGGGGGTGCGCGCCCGCCTGGCCGGCCGTCGCGTCGCCCTCGCTCCGCGCGCCCGCGTGCTCGTCGTCGACGGCGGGGTGGCCGCCACCGAGTTCTTCCAGGACGGCGTCTACACGTTCGAGGGCGAGCAGTGGTCGAGCGAGAAGCTCATCGGCTAC
>NZ_JBSFPT010000061.1:0-1458 GCF_053588335.1 Microbacterium sp. NPDC003461
GGCTCTTCGGACATTCGGTGGGGGGTGAGGCTCGCCGGGTGAGTTCGGGCGGGTAGGGGTCGAGGTCCCCGAGGATCAGTAGCGCCAACTGCTGCTCCAACCGAGGACCTCGACGTGTCTCACCATAGTTCGGGGTGCGCTGATGCGCGCTCTGCCGCTTGCCCGTGTTCCCGCTGCGATCTGCTGCTCGGTCTCGACGGCGTCCATGTCGAGGCGGTCGAGCGTCTGGACGGGCTGCTGGTGGTGACGGTCTCGAGCCCCGCGGCGCCGGCCGGTTGCCCGTCGTGCGGGGTGCTCGCTGTCGGTCGGGGTCGCCGCCGCCGCGTTCTTCACGACGTGCCCGGCGCGACGCGGGTGCGACTGATCTGGCGGCAGCGGGTGTGGCGTTGTGATGATCCCGACTGCATGAGGAGGACGTTCGTGGAGCAGGTCCCGACCCTGGTCGCCGCGCGCGGGTCGATCACCATGCGCGCGGTGACGTGGGCGATCGGGCAGCTGCGCCGCGAGCACGCCACGATCGCGGGCCTGGCCCGACAGCTGGGCACGTCGTGGAAGACGGTGTGGCGGGCCGTTGAGCCCGAACTCGTCAAGCTGGCTGCCGACGAGTCCCGGTTCGAGAACGTCACCACCCTCGGCGTCGACGAGCACATCTGGCATCACGTCGACTCCCGCAAGCGCGGCCCGAAGGAGCTGACCGGGATGGTCGACCTGACCCGGGATGAGCACGGTCGCACCCGTGCCCGGCTGCTCGACCTCGTGCCGGGCAGATCGGGGAAGGCCTACGCGGCCTGGCTCGACGAGCGCGGCGACGCGTTCCGGAACAACGTGAAGGTCGCGGCGTTGGACCCGTTCGCCGGATACAAGACCGCGATCGACGACAAGCTCGAGGACGCCGTCGCGGTGCTCGACGCGTTCCACGTCGTCAAGCTCGGCACCGCCGCCGTCGACGAGGTCCGCCGACGTGTCCAGCAGGACACCCTCGGTCACCGCGGCCGGAAGGGCGATCCGCTCTACGGGATCCAGACCATCCTCCGCGCCGGCGCCGAGAACCTCACCGAGAAGCAGCGGGCACGGCTGGTCGCGGCGATCGAAGCCGCCCCTGCCCATGATGAGGTGTTCGTCGCGTGGCAGTGCGCGCAGCAGCTGCGCTCCGCCTATCACCAGAAGGACCTCGCCGAAGGGCGGAAGATCGCAGAGAAGGTCGTGGAGTCGTTCCACACCTGCCCGATCCCCGAGATTGCACGCCTCGGCCGCACCCTCCGGCGGTGGACCGACGCGTTCCTGGCCTACTTCACCACCAACCGGTCATCGAACGGCGGCACCGAGGCGGTGAACGGGATCATCGAGCTCCACCGCCGCCTCGCCCGCGGCTACCGAAACCGGCACAACTACCGCCTCCGCATGCTCCTCGCCGCCGGCGGCCTCACCCCATGACCCCCACCGGAAGTCCGAAGAGCC
>NZ_JBSFPT010000062.1:0-1365 GCF_053588335.1 Microbacterium sp. NPDC003461
CGTCTTGCCTCATGTCAATAGGTCCGGGAGCGGTTGACGCTTGCCTCACGCAAGAGGTCCGCGTAGCTCAGGCGGCGGGGCGGGTGCCTTGGGTGCGGGCGGCGGCGAGGTCGATGAGTTGCTGCTGGATGCGGGTGATGCGACGGGTGATCGCTGCCGGGTTCAGCTTCGCGTGCTCCTCGGCCAGTCGCTCGGCGGTGCGCTGGTCGAGCACGCCGGCGTCGAGGAGCCGCTGATACGGGGTTCTGGGCGTGTCGTAGACGCGCTTCTTACGCCCCGAGGTGGTGTGGGTCCAGCCGGTGGCCTTCACGCAGGGCAGCAGGTGGTTCTTCCGCTTCATCACCAGGGAGTGCAGCTCGTTGAGCAGGCGCAGCTCGTGTTCGGTCTCGTATCGGTAGCGAAACGCGTGCCGTCTCACCCAGTCGCCGTTGCGCTGCTCGACGTGGGCGTTGTCGTTGTGCTGGTAGGGGCGGCCCCTCGTGACGGGGATCTCCCGCTCGTCGCACCAGGCGATCACCGACCAGTTCAGGAACTCGGACCCGTTGTCGAAGTCCATCCCCGCGATCGGCACCGGGGAGGCCCGCCGCAGCCAGTCCATCCCGGCTCTGATGTTGACGTGCGCGTTGTTGCGGATCGCGCGGAGCAGCGTCCATCCGATCACCGGGTCCGTCGCGGTGAGCGTGCGCAGGTACTCGCCCTTGGTGGTGTGCCCGCAGTGCGCGACGGTGTCCAGCTCGTAGAACCCCGGCCCCGGCGGCAGCCCGTCCATCGCGGTGCGCACCGGGATCGACGAGCGCAGGATATGCGACGGGCGCGTCGTCGACAGGGCTCCCGGGTAACGGGCATCCCGGTGCGGCTTCAGATACCGGTCGATCGTCGCCGCGCTCATCGACCGCAGCTCATCCAGCACCCCCTCGGTCACGCGGGCGGCGACTCGGACGAGCTCGTTGAACCGCACCAGCCGTTCCAGAGTGTCATCCATGACCGCGGCCAGGTACTTCCCCGACGGCTGCCCCGACAGCGCCCACACCTCCTGCAACACCACCAGCGCGTCGTACGAGTACTTCCTCGGTCGCGGCTTGCGCTGCTGGTCACGGGCCGCGCCCTTGCGGGCGAGCGCGTTGCGGATCGCGCGACGGGCGTAGTCGCGATGCCAGCCCGTGGTCTCCACCAGCGCGTCCAGCAACCGACCCTTCTCCGCCCGCCCGGCCTTCGCATACTCGCGGGCGAACCTCTTCGTAATCTCACGGCGCGAAGCCATCGACAACTCCCTGCTCACATCGCCAGGGAACACGAATCGCTACGCGGACCTTCTTACGTGAGGCACACGCTGCCGCTCCCGGACCTTTTACGCGAGTCAAGTCG
>NZ_JBSFPT010000063.1:0-1148 GCF_053588335.1 Microbacterium sp. NPDC003461
GTCCCCACCGGCAGCCGCAGGCTGTCGCAGCTGGACGAGATGATCGTCTCGCTCTACGCCGGCGGGATGACCGTCCGCGACATCGAGCATCACCTGGCCTCGACGGTCGGGACGGAGCTGTCGCACGAGACGATCTCGAACATCGTCGACGAGATCGCCGATGAGGTCCTGGCCTGGCAGCAGCGCCCGTTGGAGGCGTTCTACCCGGTGATCTACCTGGACGCGCTGATCGTGAAGGTCCGCGACGGCGGGCACGTCCGCAACAAGGCCGCGCACATCGCCGTCGGCGTCGACATGGACGGGATCAAGCACGTGCTGGGCATCTGGATCCAGGCCACCGAGGGCGCGAAGTTCTGGGCGGGTGTCTGCGCCGAGCTCGCCAACCGCGGCGTCCGCGACGTCCTGATCGTCTGCTGCGACGGGCTCACCGGGTTCCCCGAGGCGATCGAGGCGACCTGGCCCGAATCGATGGTCCAGACCTGCGTGGTCCACCTGATCCGCAACGCGATGCGGTTCGTCGGCTACGGGCAGCGCAAGGCCGTCGCGGCCGCGCTCAAGCCGATCTACCAGGCCCCGAACGCGGACGCCGCCGAACGCGAGCTGGAGGCGTTCAAGGCGTCCCCGCTGGGTCAGGCGAACCCGCACGCGGCGGCGGTGTTCACCGACGCCTGGGAGCGGTTCACGCCGTTCCTCGCGTTCCCGCCCGAAGTGAGGCGGGTGATCTACACCACCAACGCGATCGAGTCGCTGAACTACCAGCTGCGGAAGGTCACCAAGAACCGCGGGCACTTCCCGAACGACCTCGCGGTGGTGAAGCTGCTCTGGCTGGCGATATGCAACATCGAAGACAAACGCGCCCGCGACCGCGAGAAGGAACGCGGCCTCGGCCGCGGCGCCAAACGCAAGGCCGAAGGACGCCTCGTCGAAGGGCAGGTCGTCACGAACTGGAAGAAGGCCCTCGAACAGCTCGCGATCGCCTTCCCCGACCGCGTCCAGCCCTACCTCTAACACCCCCGAGGCACCGCCCGCTTACACACACAACTTGACAAGCTCTCTGCAGCAGCTGCCGCATCAGATCCGGCGACGCCTCAGCGAGGGCTTCACCGAGCAGGCCAGCAGGGTCGACAATGTGAGGAGCGGTCATCGTG